>JAZNZG010000257.1:0-3587 GCA_045594825.1 Faecousia sp.
GTAAGAGGATTTACCATCTTTCAAGTTTATGAGATGTATCTTGGGGACTCGAATGATTTAAATCCCAATATGCCGGTGGCATATTGGTCGCGACGGCTTGACGGAGCGACTCCTTGATTTAACGAGTCCCTTCTGGCGTACTAACTGCTTTTTGGCAAACTTAATATGGTGGGTGTGGCCTAGTTGGCTAAGGCGTCAGATTGTGGCTCTGAAGATCGTGGGTTCAAGTCCCATCATCCACCCCAGAAAAAGAGAGACATCCAAAAGGATGTCTCTCTTTTTCTGCGTGGATAGGGTCTTGAATTATACTAATGCAACAGTCCGGTGGACTGTTTCCGCCGACGGCTTGACGGAGGCGAACCTTTATTTTCTGCTCTGCAGAAAATGCAAACAGGGCCCTCATCCACCCCATGCAAACCCCTCCGCAAAAGCGGAGGGGTTTTTGCATGGGGTGGTGATGGGAATATCATACATGACCTGTTTTACCATCATACCAAGATTGGTTAAGGGGATGTTCTCCGGGCGGCCATTGGCCGCCCCTACATTCTCATAGGGCTTGACCGAGGGAAACCTTACAATTTTGCAAAGCAAAATTGTAAACAAATCCCTCCTCCGTCCCTTTTTAATAAACCTTTTAACGCCCCGGGTACAGCCGTGCCCGGGGCGTTGCTTATTTTACTTTCTTCAGCACCAGGGCTGTTCTGCTGGGGAGGTAGGTGCGGATGCCGGTCCTGCCGTCGTGCCACTTTTCCGTGTGGTAGACATAGGTGGTGGACATTCTGTCCTGTCCGCCGAACCTTCCCTCGTCGGTGGTGAATACCACCTGGTATTTTCCGGCGGTCTTGACCGGGAAGAAATAGTCCTGCTGGGAGCGGTCCGGATGGAAGTTCAGCACAAATACCGTGTTGCCCCGCTGGTATGCAATGACCTTGTTGCCATGGTCGATGTTCAGATACTGCACCTTGCCGGCAAAGAGCCGGGTCTTCCGGGCCATGGACACCATGGCTTTTTCAAAGGCATTGAGGAATTTATACTTGGTGAAGGGATTGTCCGCCAAGCTCCACTGACGGCGGCAGTAATGGAAGCTCCAGTTATTGCCCTCACGGGGAAAGTCGATCCACTCGGGATGACCGAACTCGTTGCCCATAAAGGTGAGATAGCCCTCGCCGCCCAGGCTCATGGTGATGAGCCGGATCATCTTGTGCAGAGCGATGCCCCGGTCAATGATGATGCTGGGACGGCCGCATTCCATAGACTCGTACATTTCCTTATCACACAGGCGGAACATGATGGTCTTGTCCCCCACCAGTGCCTGGTCGTGGGATTCGCAGTAGCCGATGACCTTTTCGTTGGGACGACGGCTTGTGAGCTCTGCCCACAGCAGACCCATATCCCACTGCTCGTCGGGAACTTCCTTCAGAAGCTTGATCCACATATCCGGCACGCCCATGGCAAGGCGGTAATCAAAGCCGATTCCGCCATCCTCCACCGGCAGGCTCAGGCCGGGCAGGGCAGAGGTATCCTCGGCGATGGTGATGGCGTTGGGGTTGACCTGGCGTACCATCTCGTTGGCAAGCTGCAGGTAAGTCACAGCCTCCACATCCAGATTGGGATTGAAATAATCCCGGTAGCCGCCGAAGCTGACGCCCAAACCGTGATTGTGGTAGAGCATGGAGGTAACACCGTCAAAGCGGAAGCCGTCAAAGTGATACTCCGTCTGCCAGAATTTCAGATTGCTCAAAAGGAAGTGGAGCACTTCATTTTTATCGTAGTTAAAGCACTTGGTGCCCCAGGCGGAATGGTCGCCTCTGGGGCCGGCATGGAAATACTGATATTCCGTTCCGTCGAACTGGTTGAAGCCCTCCCGGGTATTTTTGGAGGCATGGGAATGGACCACATCCAGCAGTACCGCGATACCCATTTTATGGGCCTGGTTGATCAGTGCCTTCAGCCCGTCCGGCTTGCCAAACCAGGAGGAAGCGGCAAAGAAGCTGGACACCTGGTAACCGAAGGAGGCATAATAGGGATGCTCCATAACGGCCATGATCTGAATGGTGTTATAACCCAATTCCTTGATACGGGGCAGGATGTTATTCTTAAACTCGGTATAGGTGCCGATCTTGGGCTCCTCCTGTGCCATACCGATATGGCACTCGTAAATATACAGATTTTTTTCCGGGCGGAAGTTCTGATCCGTCCATACAAAGGGCGTATCCGGAGCATAGATGCGGGCGTTCCATTCGATGGAGCCCGGTTCCTGTGCCACACGCTTGGCATACACCGGGATACGGCTCAGCTCTGTGCCGTTGTGAATCACCACAGCCTGCACCCGCTGATCGTCTTTCAGGGCATCTTTTCCGGGCAGGAAGATCTCGAAATTGCCGTTTTCCTTTTTTTCCATCTTGTGGCCGCGGCGGTCCCAGCCGTTGAAGTCGCCGGTAAGATACATTTCATCGGCAGCGGGAGCCCACTCCCGGTAGTACCAGCCCTCATCGGTACGGTGGAAGCCATAGTACAAATAGCCATTGGCAAACTCTGAAAGAGAGGTGTTGTTTTTCAGCAGCTCCTTCTTTTTGTTTTCAAACCGCTCCATACGGAGGCGGATATCCTGTTCGTAAGCTTTCAGATTGGGGTCATACTGTAATATCCTGTACTGCATATATGTACTTTCCTTTCTGCTGTATAGTATTACTTTACTGTTCTTTCTTCTGTGCGTCAAGAAATATTCTGCCTGCCCTTGTTATTTTTTCATTTATTTTATATAATGGTCTCAGACTAAAAAACAGGAGGAATATCCATGAACATCAAGGCAGAACTGAAAGAAAAAATGGACGAGATCATTGACAAGATCAAGTCCGACAAAAACATTGCCGCCAAGTTCCAAAAGGATCCCATCGGCACCGTGGAAGGCCTCATCGGCATTGATCTTCCCAACGATCAGCTGGAGGGTCTGGTGGACGCCATCAAGGCAAAGATCAACCTGGACAAGGTGGGTGACGCTTTAGGCGGTCTGAAGGGCATGTTCGGCAAATAAAAAACAGGGCGTGGTTGATTCCACGCCCGTTATTTTATGTCTTGCGGATAAATTTCTCCTTACACTTGGGGCAGGTAATGGCGATCTTTCCCTTTCCTTTGGGTACCCGTACCTGCTGGCGGCACCGGGGGCAGTCGTAATAACGGTGCTCACGGTCCTTGAGCTTTTGTAAAAACAGCAGATACTTCCGGTTTTCCTGGTACCGCTTATAAGTATTCCGGGACAGGGAGCGGAAGATCGCCCAGCCCATGAATACATAGGAGATCAGCACGAGGATCAGATTCACCGGCGGGTATTTCACAAACATGGCCACAAGGCAGAAAACCAGGCCCGCCCCCAGGATCACCATATTCAGTTTATCGGTGCCGTAGCGGCCTGTCATAAACCGGCGGAAGCGTGCAGAAATTTTTGCACCCAGATTTCTCAGCCAGTAACCAAATCCATTCATAACTTCACCTTGCAATAAATTGGTATAGCCTTATTATATTGCAAATCTTAAACATTTCAACCACCTGTTTGTAATGTTTACGGATTATTAACGAACAGAAACCGC
>JAZNZG010000258.1:0-2583 GCA_045594825.1 Faecousia sp.
TGCCATTGTGTACCTCCTTAGAATTATGCACAAATGCGTATTCTACAAATATGTAACAGTATTATACATCTATTTTGCACATTTTGCAAGTACCTTTTGACATAATATTGCAAAATTAGATATGTTTTTTGGACATAATTCCCATATCCCTACGATCATGTGTTCAACAGCAGGCTTTTATCATAGAAATATTGCCAAAAGTCTTATGCATTTTGCTATATTAAAGCATGGATTTCAGCCTCTGTCAGCTCCCGCACCTGGCCTCTCGGCAGGTCACCCATGGTCAACTGTCCCTCCTGTCGGCGTTCCAGATAGGTCACGGGCATTCCCCTGGATGCCATCATCCGCCGCACCTGGTGGTATTTGCCTTCACACACCGTGATGAGGCTCTCCCCTTCTCCAATGGGCTGCAGCACAGCCGGAAGGCACTGAGTGCCGTCTCCCAACACAAGGCCCTCGGCAAAAGCCTGCACATCTGCATCCCCCGCTTTTCCTTCATGGCGGGCATAGTAGACCTTGGGAACTTCTTTTTTGTGGCTGATAAGCCGGTGCAACAGGTCACCGTCATTGGTAAACAGCAGTAAGCCTTCTGTGGCTTTATCCAGTCTGCCTACGGGCTTCAGTTCCAAATGCCGGTATTGTTGGGGCAGAAGTTCCATAACGGTTTTATCTTTTGCATCCTCTGTGGCTGTCACAAGGCCTGCTGGCTTGTTGAGCATCACCACTACCCTGCCCCGCAGCCGCAGCAGCTCTCCGTCCAGATGCACCTGCTGCGTGGCAGGGTCAATCTTTCTTCCGTTGTCCCGTTCAGGACGGCCATCCACCAGCACTCTGCCGGACTTCAGTATTTGCTTCACCTGGCTGCGTGTTCCAACACCGCAGTCGCTTAAGAATTTGTCCAGTCGCTCCATGACTTCTCCGTTCTACCGCTCCCAAAGGGCGAATAAGCTTTAATGGAATACGCCACATAATTACAGGAGGGATTTATATGATGGTAATGACCACTAAGGTGGATATGAAAAAGATTCTTCTGGTATTGGCTGCGATCGTTGGGGTGATCGTGGCACTTGTCCTGCTGCTCCAGGGGAATGACGAGAGCACACCGACGGCTACCGCCGCCGTTTCCAACAACGATGCCAGAGTTCAGTTTTTGCAGAACTTCGGTTGGGATGTGACGACTTCTCCAAAGGAATCCAGCCAGGTGCGGATCCCAGAGGAATCCACCGAGGTTTTTGACCGCTATAACGCTCTGCAGAAAAGCCAGGGGTACGATCTGAGTCAGTATGCAGGAAAGACCGTTATGCGGTATGTGTATCAGGTCAACAATTTCCCTAGCGGAACAGAGCCGGTATACGCCACATTGCTGATCTACAAGAATCAGGTCATTGGCGGTGATATTACCAATACTGCCGCAAAAGGTGTGATCCAGGGATTCCAAATGCA
This sequence comes from Faecousia sp., assembly GCA_045594825.1. GTDB lineage: Bacteria > Bacillota > Clostridia > Oscillospirales > Oscillospiraceae > Faecousia. Next base: position 1,444 of record JAZNZG010000258.1, read on the forward strand.
GTCTTCCGGCGTTCCTGCAGAAACACAGCCCACCCAGCCGTCCGCTGAGGCAGATTCCCTGGAAGAATGATTTAAGTGTATTTTACCACACACCGTTACACTCTTGCAAGGGATTCTCAATCTGCAAAGAAAATTTCCGGGTACGCATAAAGCGTACCCGGATTACTTTATTCGGGATATTTACGGTGCTCCGAAGGTTCTTGTACAGGCTCTGCAACAGGCTCCTGATATGCAGGAATCTGCGGTTTTCTGGGAGGCATGCCCAGGTCCTTCTTCCGTACACCAAATACAAAGAAGGGCAGCAGGAAAGTAAAGAAAATGCTCAAAACCAGCAGCAATGCACCATGCTTGGGTGTGCAGGACACGAAAAGGTTGTAATAGCAAATATATTCCACCACCATAAGGATCATTGCCAGCACCACAACCACAACAGATGCGATCAGAATGATTCCTGCGAAAATCATTAAGGTGTCCTCGTTATATGCTCCGTTCATTTCCATGGCAATTGCTTTAACTGCCAGGATTATGCTGACTACCGACATTGCAATTGCCAAAACCGACAAAGCGATCTCCATGCCCAAAAGGGACTTCCTGCGGTTTCTGATATGGCCCTTGGCAACATACTGGTACTGATCGGCAATGCTGCCAAGTATCCAAACATTTCCAAAGGGGATCCATGCCAGCCAGGGATTATGGATACCACGGCGGTTTGCAACCGTATACAAACCCAAAGCATGAAGGATATACACAGCAATGCTGTAAAGGCTCAAAAAGAACATGGAACCAAGATAGATGCCCAAAACAGTTCCGATCATGCTGTCCATTCCAAATTCGGGAAGACCGGTGATCTCAGAAAAATCAAAATAACTTGGATACATAGCAGTTCTCCTTTCCAAAATGTATTTATATTATAGCATGCCCATTTGAAAATTGCAATAAAAAGCACGTACTGTAATACAGTACGTGCTTTTATTCACATATTAATCCGGATTACACCAGCTCGATAACTGCCATTTCAGCAGCATCACCGCGGCGGGCACCGATACGGGTCACTCTGGTATAGCCGCCGTTGCGGTCAGCATACTTGGGAGCGATCTCGTCAAACAGCTTCTTAGCTACATCTTCCTTGGTGATGTAGGA
>JAZNZG010000259.1:0-8357 GCA_045594825.1 Faecousia sp.
TATCCTTGACAATGTCCTCAGGATAAGCGGTTATTACAGTAAATTTGTAAGCGGTTTTTGTTCCTTTCAAAATATAATTTCCGACAAAGGTTGAGATAAAGCAATAAATGATACACAGGGCAACCGGCTTATAATCCACACTGCTTTCAGAGTAGACAAACAGAGAAATGGCTGCAACAATTGCATTCAAAATAAAGGTGACAATGAAGAAATTGGTGGCGGGATTGACCTTGTTGATATAACGGGAAATGATATCGGTACCGCCGGTGGATGCGTTGGCTCTGAAACAGACACCGTACACTACGCCACTGATCACACCGCTTATGATCACGGGATAAATGGTGTCATGTCCGTGTGCGTTGTACTGTATAAATTCAAATCCTGCATTTTGCAGGAACAGGAATGCAAAAGAATACACCAGTGAAAAAACCAGGGTTTTTACGGCAAAGGACTTCTGCACAAAAAAGTATGCATAAACCGACAGCGGAATATTGATCAACAGGGACATGTAGCTGATGCTGAAACCGGTTACATACTGGATCATTGTGGCGATGCCGTTAAGACCTGCCGGGGCGAAATTGTTTGCCACAATAAAGATGTGGTAGTTCAGAGCCAACAATAGAGCAGCAGCAACCACCATTACATAGGATGCAAAATTGGAGCGTTTCATTATAATACCCCTGCAAAAAAGATTTGTTTACATTATAACGCCATCATATTCAATGTCAACCTTTAAAGCCGGCATCACCGGGACAGAAAAGAGAAACGGAACTGCAGAAAAAACAACAGTTCCGTTTTTTACAGTTTTATTGAGGGAGCAACTCCAGCAATGTGTCGTAGACAAAGTCTACGCTGGCCTGCCGTACGGCATTTCTGCCGATGGATCCAAACTGCATGGTTTTGGTAAACACCTTCCCGTCAATATAAAAGCCGAAGCAAACCATACCAACAGGCTTGGTGGGGGTGCCGCCGCTGGGACCGGCAATGCCGGAAATGCCTATACCCACCTGGGCAGCGGCCTGCTTTGCAGCACCGGTGGCCATTTCGGCAGCCACCGGCTCACTGACGACACCGTATTGAGCGATGGTATCGGCAGAAACGCCAAGAAGCCGGATCTTTGCGTCGTTGGCGTAGGTCACATAGGACTCGTTGAAAACGGAAGAAGCACTGGCAACATCAACGATGCCTGCGGCTGTCTTGCCGCCGGTACAGGATTCCGCAAAGCAGATATGCCAACCCAAACTGTAAAGACGCTCCACAATTTCCTGTGCTTTCCTTTGGGTGGGGACTGAGGATACATGTGCTGTGTTTTTTGCAAAGTCCAGAATTGCTGCAAGGTCAGCAGGGGAACGGATGAGGTCATTACACATGTTGTTGGCACCGATCAGACTTTGCAGCGTGCGGGTGCCGGCTGCTCTTGCTTCTTCACCGCCGGAAGCACCACAGTATTTGGTCAGGACGATGGGTCTGATGCCGTTTTCAAATAACTGTGCGGCGGTCATCAGCACACAGCAATCCAGATCAAAACCTACAATATACACGCATTCCGGTAAATCCCCGCCGTTCTCCTGCTTCAGCAGGCAGACCAACTCGTCAGAATAAGCGGAGTAGGTGGTTTTGTAAATATAATGATGGGTGTGTGCAGCAACCACATTTGTTACCTTTTGCTCCTGCTGGGTCAAAAGCTTATCCCAGCCCATAAGCCGTATGATATTGCTGTCCGGTAAGTTCCGGTATATGCTGGAGATCACACAGTCAAAGCAATTGCTTTTTAGCAGTTCGTTTATCAGAGATTCCTCCCGGTCAGTAACACCGGGCACCATAAATCCTTCTTGTGCATCGATAACCAGTAAAAAGTTTTTCATATTGCAGCCCTCCAATTTACTGTCAGATGGTATGTGCTTATCGCTTTCCCTTTATCATTACCCAAATACATACAACGCAAATGAGTAAAGTGATCCCAAGAGAAAGAAGGTCCTTTTGCCCAAAAGTATCCTTACCCAGGAATCCTTCAATAACGCTGTAAATCTGCAGGATCGCGATGACCAAAAGGGAAATATCGGAAAACAAAGCAAACCGGGATTTTTCCTTGTCTTCATTCATTAGTTTCAGCTTCAGCTTGTTGGACACCATGCCGTACATGCGGTGATAGATGGTATTGATATCAGAGGATTCGATCAAGGAATTTCGCATGATGTGGCGGCACTGCTCCATGTTGGAGGAAATGTCGTTGTCCAGCTTTACCTTGACAAATTCTACACGGTTTAAGATCTCCTGCAGCTCAATGGGGGACATGTTGATTCTTGCCACATTTTCGCAGTAGGCATCAAAAAGAAGCCAGTTCGCCTGCAGGAAAAGCTCAAATTCCATAAACCACCGCAGACACATTTCATTGTTGGTCAGGTCGCCTGCCAGCAACACACCGGACCAGTTGTCTGCAAAGATAAGATTGTCACTCAATTCCTGCAGTTGCAGATCACTGATATCATCGTCATCAATTCGCTTTTTTATAAGCTCCCAGTGATCTTCCTGTAAAATATTATTGAATGCGGATGTATCCAGCAAAGCACGGATATTTTTCTTGAGCTGAAGGTCCACATTATTGGAGATCAGATCCGGAACATCTACCATTGTGATACACAGTGTATACTCAATGCCGTTGTTGCCAAAGTTGGGTGTTGCGGAATATATGTATTTCTTTTTGTCTACACAACGCCACAACAGGTGCAGAAAATCGTAAAGAGGCTTTTTGCGGGGAGTGCATTCGGGATTGGTGCAGTAATCATCCTCGCAGATCTGCCGTTCATAAAACACGGGCAGGGAAAAATAGTTTTCGTCCTCAAAGGGAATGGGATTTCCCCGCTCATAAAAAACAGCAATACCACTCACCATGATATAACAGAAAAGATTTTCATGCACCATATATTTGGCAATGCAGCCTTCAATGCCGGGGTACTCTTCGCAAAATGCGGCCGGAGGTTTCAGGGCAGCACGCACATTGTGCAGAAACTTACGCATATACAGCAGTGACTGATAATCCTTCTTGCTGTACACATGCTTGTCGATGGCGACACCGGGATCGTTTACTAATCTATACAGCTTTTCGTCTGTAGAAAGTACAGTTTCGGTAGGATCGAAAAACTCTACACCTAAATCCGCAGGAGTAACATGCCATAAGGATACAGAACGAATCATAAATCAAAACTCCTCACATATTCTTAAGCCGAAATCCATCGCTTCCTGCAGCAATCGCTCTGCTGTTTCGCTGTCATGTACATCCATGCCGCAGGCGGCGACGGTGTGCAATTCACCAATGCCCCAAAGCCAGCTCAATGCCCGCAGATAAGATGAACCCTGGTCCAGCGGGGAATCGGTTTGGATGTTCATTCCCCGGGTGGTGATATACAGCATTTTCTGTGCCTTGCAATTTCCCCGGGTGGTTCCATCGTCGTTATTCTTGAAGGTAATGTCCGGAACGGAAATATGCTCAAAAAATGCCTTTAAAACGGAGGGAAAGCTCATATCCCAAAAGGGGGCAGCAATTACGATCCGGTCCGCATTGGCCACCAGAGTGCCCCAAGCAGTATCTTCGCCGGATATGCCGCAGGTACCCCGCTGATGAAACAGCTTTGCAGTAACAGGCATCACAGCACTGTCTGTCAAATCAATCTGCGTGATCTCATAATGCCGCTTCAGCTCATCAAGCAGCGGCGTTGCGATCCGAAGGGTCCTGGAGCTTTCTTTACGGATGCAGGCGTTGATAAAAACGAGTTTTTGCATTATATCACCCCATACGGTTTTACAGATCCTTACAAAATAATATAGCATATACAGAAGAAAATAGCAAATAAAAGCGAGAAACTTCTGACGGAAAAGTAACTACGCAGAAAGATTCTTGCATTTGCGTATCTGCTGGGGTATAATATGGTCAGATTGAAAAAGGAAGGTTGTCCTATGAAAGCATGGCAGCATTTTAAGACGATCACAAAGCACCGCTGGCTGGTACGCTCCGGCTGCTTTAAGGTGGGCTTGTACTGGCAGGGACTGATCCATGATCTGTCCAAATATGCCCCCGCTGAATTTAAGGTGGGTGCGGCATATTACCAGGGGACCCGCAGCCCCAACGCCGCCGAAAGAGAAGAAAAAGGATACAGCACGGCATGGATGCACCATAAGGGCCGCAATTACCATCATTACGAATACTGGACGGATATGAATAGGGAAACAAGACTTTATGAATCCGTGCCTATGCCCCGCAAGTACCTGGTTGAAATGGTCATGGACCGCATTGCAGCCTGCAAGACATATCAGGGAAAAGACTATACAGCCGGCTCGGCACTGACATACTTTGACCGGAGCCGGGAGAAATCTTTGATGCATCCGGAAATCCGGCAGGAGCTTTCCTATATTCTCACTATGCTTCGGGATGAGGGAGAGGAAAAGACATTCCGGTATTTGAAGGATTGGGTACTTAAAGGAAAACCTTTCCCTTGGGAAGAATAAAATAATGGAAGCCGGACAAGATAGATTTGCAAAACAAGAAAAATATGAAAAGAATTGGTAAAAAGTTCTTGACTTTTTCTGCGTTTTGCGTATAATAAAATTCGTCCGTGAGATAGAGGATTTGTGTAACGGTAGCACACCGGACTCTGACTCCGTTTGCGGGGGTTCGAATCCCTCATCCTCTGCCAATAATAAAAGCCACCCAAAAGGGTGGCTTTTATTATTGGCAGAAGATGAGATGGGATTCGAAAGATCTAATCGCAATATCCCGGTGTTTGTAAAGGACGCGTTTCTCTATCCACACATTATTGTAACTTATAACAATGGCGAATCGGAGGATCTGAAAACTGCTTTAAACACAGGCCGAGTTGCCGTTGTAGACTTGGATCGGTTTGGGATTGAATACACAACCGAAGTAAAGGACTAATAAATCGAAGCATATAACAACACTGTTACAATTTGGTCATATAACCAGGGAACCGGTTGGGTGGCATTTCTCAACTGGTTCCTTGGTTTCGTATTTACCTGATACGAGATTATCCCTTGCGATCATCCGGTGTTGCCAGGGATATTTCCATGTGTTATAATTCAGTTATTATTAAGACGGAGGGTATTTTATGGAACAACTGTGTTTTGGTATTTTAAGTACATCATCCATAGCACCCCGGTTTATTGCGGCTGTGCGTGAGGCACAGGCAGGCAAGATTCTGGCCGTATCTTCCCGCACCTTTGAAAAAGCCTGTGAAAAAGCACAGCAGTGGAACATTCCAAAGGCCTACGGCAGCCATAAGGAACTTTTGGAGGATCCGGAAATCAATGTCGTGTACATATCGGCTGTCAACTCCCAGCATTACCCCTTGGCAAAGGCGGCGATCCATAGCGGTAAGCATGTGATCTGTGAAAAGCCCTGTACCACTTCCGCAGAGCATACCCGCCAATTGTATCAGCTTGCCCGTGAAAAGGAAGTGTTCTTTATGGAGGCAGAAAAGATGCTGTTTCTGCCAGCGGTATTGGAGGTACGCCGCCGCATTGAAGGCGGTGAGCTGGGTCAGATCTATATGGCAGAGCTGAGTCACAGCTTTTCTGCATCCTACAATACCTGGATGTTTGACCCTGCCGTGGGCGGTGGCCCGCTGCTTTCCAGCGGAATATATGTTTCCCATTTGCTGCAGTGGCTGTTTGGTCCGGTAAAAACCATCAGCGGCACCCGCAGCTGCATGGAAAACGGTGTAGAGTGGCAGTACATCCTCACGGGCGAAACGGAAAGCGGTGTGCTGTTCAGTGCCAAAAACAGCACCCGGGCCATCCTGGATAATACAGCCCGGTTTTACGGCACAAAGGGTTGGGTGGAGCTTCCGGAATATTGGAAGGCCCGGAAAGCTATATTCCATATCCCCGGAAAAGAACCGGAAATCGTGGAGTTTCCCTGTGAACATGAGCTTGTTTACGAGGTGCGGCACATCGTATCATGCATAAAAAATGACCTTATGAACAGTCCGGTGGTAACGGAGGAGCTGTCTGTTGCCGGCATTGAAGTTCTGGAAAAGGTATTTGCCAAAGGTTGACACTTTTTGGCTGTTGTGATACCATTTTATAGGTAAACAAGCAGGTACTGTCCGCCAGCCAAAGGATTTTGGTGACCGGGGTATCCTCTAAAAAATGGAGGTAAAAGTATCATGTCCAAAGAATATCCCCTGAATGTAAAGACACCCCGTTCCTACACCTATGTCACCCGGAACATTCCGGAAGTGACGGTAGCACAGCGTGAGCGTGCCCTGGCAGCCACCCATTACAATGAGTTTGCATTTCCCGCAGGCATGCTGACAGTGGATATGCTCTCTGATTCTGGAACTACTGCCATGACCGATGTCCAGTGGGCCACAATGTTCCTGGGTGATGAAGCATACGGCAGAAACAAGGGTTACTATGTACTGCTGGATGCCTTCCGCGACATCTTTGAGCGTGGTGGCGAGAAGAACTGGAAGAAGTCCATCGATCTGATCCGCACTGATTGCACTGATATAGACAAGCTCATGGATGAATTGTACCTGTGCGAGTATGAAGGCGGTCTGTTCAACGGCGGTGCAGCACAGCTGGAACGCCCCAACACCTTTATTATCCAGCAGGGCCGTGCAGCGGAATCTGTACTGTTCGAAATGGTCAAGAAGATCATGGCACAGCGTTACCCCGGCAAGGTGTTCACCATTCCCTCCAACGGTCACTTTGACACCACCGAGGGTAACATTAAGCAGATGGGTTCCATTCCCAGAAACCTGTACAACAAGGAGCTGCTGTACGAAGTACCCGAAGGCGGCAAGTATGAGAAGAATCCCTTTAAGGGCGACATGGATATTGCCAAGCTGGAACAGCTTATCGAAGCAGTTGGACCCGAAAATGTCCCTCTGATCTATACCACCATCACCAATAACACCGTTTGCGGCCAGGCTGTTTCCATGAGATCCATCCGTGAAACTGCCAAGATCGCTGAGAAGTACGACATTCCCTTTATGTTCGACGTTGCCCGCTGGGCGGAGAACTGCTACTTTATTAAGGTCAATGAAGAAGGCTATGCCGACAAGTCCATTGCTGAGATCGCCACCGAGATGTTCTCCTACTGCGACGGCTTTACCATGTCTGCCAAGAAGAACGGCCATGCCAATATGGGCGGCATGCTGGCATTCCGTGACAAGGGTCGCTTCTGGCGTAAGTTCTCTGATTTCAACGAGGACGGCACCGTTAAGACCGATGTGGGCGTTCTGCTGAAGGTGAAGCAGATCTCCTGCTACGGTAATGACTCCTACGGCGGCATGTCCGGCCGTGACATCATGGCACTGGCAGCCGGTCTGTACGAGGAGTGCAACTTCAACTATCAGAAAGCCCGCGTGGAGCAGTGCGAGTACCTGGCACAGGGCTTCTACAAGGCTGGCGTCAAGGGCGTGATCCTGCCTGCAGGCGGCCATGGCGTGTACATCAATATGACAGAGTTCTTTGACGGCAAGCGTGGTCATGAGACCTTTGCCGGACAGGGCTTCTCCATCGAACTGATCCGCCGCTACGGCATCCGTACCTCCGAGCTGGGCGACTACTCCATGGAATATGACCTGAAAACTCCTGAGCAGCAGGAGGAGCTGTGTAATGTGGTGCGGTTTGCCGTCAACCGCAGTCAGCTGAACCAGGAGCATATGGACTATGTCATCGCAGCCGTAAAGGAACTGTATGAGGATAGAGCGTCTATTCCCAACATGCGGATCGTTAAGGGCAGAACCCTGCCCATGCGTCACTTCCACGCCTTCCTGGAACCCTATCCCAACGAAGAGTAAAAGAAAAGGGCTGATCCTTCAGGATCAGCCCTTGGTTTTTATTCCAATGTCCAGCCGTGATCGCCGTGATAGATCATAAGCTTTGTCTGCCCGCCGTCAATGCAGATGTTTTCTCCGGTGATAAAACCGGCCTTGTCAGAGCAAAGGAATAGCACCATATTGGCAATATCTAACGGGTTGCCCACACGGCCTGCAGGCTGCTGATAAGCGTCCGGACCTTCGTAGACCGTATATGCGTTATCGATCCAGCCGGGGGAGATGGAATTGACCCGTACTTTTCCGCCCAAACTGACGGCCAGGGAGTGGGTCAGTGCGGCAATACCGCCCTTGGCGGCGGAGTAGCTTTCACTTTGCGGCTGGCTCATCCGGTCCCGGGAGGAAGAAATATTGATAATGCAGGCACCGGGAGCAAAGTGGTGCATAAAGAGCTTGCTCAGATAATAGGGGGCGGTGACGCCAACTTTCTGTGCATATTCGAATTCCTCGTAGCTGCATTCGTTGATTCCCTTAAACAGGGGAGCTGCGTTGTTGATC
>JAZNZG010000260.1:0-4610 GCA_045594825.1 Faecousia sp.
ACGCCCCGGATGGTATTGACCACCGTGGAGGCGGCGTAGGCTGCAAAGCCGTGCAAAAGGGGCAGGCGTTTATAATTTGCAACATCCCTGGCAATACGGGCATCCAGGCCCACAGAGCAGATATTGATGCTATAACTGCCGTTACAGTCGATCATATCAAATTCCGCCACCTCGGCATCCAAAAGCCGTTCCAAATCACGGAAGGCCTCCGGCTGGTTGAACATCCGGGCGAAATCGTTGCCGCTGCCGCCGGCAAAGGTGGTGACCGCCACATTGTCAAAGCCTGCCACGCCACCCACCACTTCGTTCAGCGTTCCGTCACCACCGCAGGCGTAAATACGGTACTCTTCGCCTGTCAGGGCAGCTTCCCGGGCGATCTTGGTGCAGCAGCCGGGAGCTGCAGACAGCTCCACCGAATAGTCAATATCTCTGCCCTGGCAGACCTGGGCGATCTTTTTGCGGTAAATTTCCGTCTGGTTGCGGCTGCCTGCGGCAGGGTTGATAATAAATAAATGCTTCATGTTTTACTTCTTCTTTCTGGCGTTGTCGGTGAACATATAGTAGTCACACTTGATCTTACCGTTGTAGAATTTCCGCTTCTTGTCGGCACGGCGGCCAAAGTAATGCTCAAACTCCGGCTCGGAGGTGATGATATATTTTTTCCACTGGTTGGCAAATTTCAGATGCCGGCCCAAAGCCGCATACAGCCGCTGGGCACTTTGCTGCTCCATCATACGCTCACCGTAGGGGGGATTGCAGACGATGATGCCGGCGTCTGTGGGCAGGCTCATCTTGGTGGCGTCCCCGTCCTTAAAGGTAACGCAGTCGGCAACACCGGCTTTCCGGGCATTGGCAAAGGCCAGGGACACACAGGCCGGGTCGTTGTCTGAGCCCATGATCCGGTAGTCGCCCTTAAATTCCTTGGATTTAGCCTCTTCTTTCACCTGCTCCCAGATTTCTTTGGGCATCCAGGGGTATTCCTCAGCGGCAAAATGCCGGTTCAGGCCGGGGGCACGGTTTTTGGCGATGAGGGCAGCCTCGATGGGAATAGTGCCGCTGCCGCAGAAGGGGTCCCAAAAAAATTCTCTGCCCCGGTAACGGGTCAGCTGGATCATGCCGGCGGCCAGGGTTTCATGCAGGGGTGCGTCGTTACCGATGGCACGGTAGCCCCGCTTGTGCAGTCCCTGTCCGGAGGTGTCCAAAGAAAGGGTCACCTGGTCGTTGAGAATGGTAAAATGCAGCTGGAACTTCACGCCGGTCTCCGGCAGCCAGCTGATGCCGTACTTTTCGCCCAGCCGTTTGGAGGCCGCCTTTTTGATGATGGCCTGGCAGTCGGAAGTGCTCATAAGCTGGCTGTTCAGGCAGTGACCCTTTACCGGGAACTGACCGTCCTTGGGGATATACTCCTCCAGGTTGGCGTGGTATACACCCTGGAACAACTCTTCAAAGGTCTTGGCCGTAAACTGAGCCAGCACCACCATAACACGCTCGCCGGTACGCAGGCAGATGTTGGCCTTGGCAAGAGCCGTTTCATCACCGGTAAACAGAACGCGTCTGTCCTCCACCCGGACATTTTCCATATCCATCCGCCGCAGCTCGTCACCGGCGATGCCCTCCAGACCAAACAGGCAGGGAACGATCAATTGCATATTTGTCATAGCTCCTCCTATGGTATGATCTTACTTTTTTTCAGGTACCGCTCTTCCTCGGAAAATACGCAGCCGCAGTATTTCTGCATATAAAAGCCCAGCTCCCGGGCTTTTTCCTGCCCGGCCTTGAAATAAGGGCGGAAATCCCGATACAAAAATTCCACGCCGTATTCCTTTGCCGCCCGCTCTGCGGTTTCTCTCATCAGCTCGTGGTTTTGGTAGGGGCTGATGAACAGGCTGGAGGTGAAGCTGTCAAAGCCGCCCTCCGCGGCCTGCCGGGCCGTTTCGTAAAGACGCATCTCGTAGCACTTGCCGCAGCGGTGTTCAATATCCTCCGCCACCGTTCGCACAAAGGGACGCAGGGCGTAATCATTTTTTTCTATTACAGGAAGTTCAATAGTAGGTGCGTATTCCCGCAGACAGTTACGCCGGGAGCGGTACTCCGTAAAAGGATGGATGTTGGGGTTATACCAAAAGCCGGTCACCTCAAAGCCGTCGCCCCGCAGCACCTCGATGGGTTGATTGGCACAGGGTGCACAGCAGATATGCAGCAGTGTTTTCATAGTTCGCCTCACAATTTTTATATAGCCGTATTATAACATGAAGCAAGAATCAACGCAACCACAGCCACAAATATTGTTTTGCGACGGCTTTCCCCTGTTTTTATAAAATAACTGTGGTACAATCCCCTTGACGCAGGTGCCGTTCCCCGTTATGATGGAGAAAAGGAGGGATGGCACATGGATGATCTGCAATTTATGGATGCGGCACTGGAGCTTGCAAGGGAAGCTGCGGCAGAGGGGGAAGTGCCGGTGGGCTGTGTTATCGTACGCAACGGCCAGATCGTTGGTACAGGCCGGAACCGTCGGGAGACAGACAAGACCGCTTTGGGTCATGCGGAAATAGAAGCCATCGGACAGGCCTGTAAAAATTTGGGCGGCTGGCGGCTGTGGGAATGCACGCTGTATGTGACCCTGGAGCCCTGTCCTATGTGTGCCGGTGCCATCATTAACGCCCGGATCCCCCGGGTGGTCTACGGTGCCAGCGACAGCAAGTGCGGTGCCTGTGGCTCGGTGTGCGACCTGTTCTCCATGGCCTTCAACCACCACCCCCAAGTGGAAAAGGGTGTTCGCCAGGAGCAGAGCAACGCCTTGCTTACTGCGTTTTTTAAGGAACTGCGGCAGGAGCTGCGTTCCCGTCCCAAGTGGAAAAAACCGGAATAAGGAGAAAGAAGGGTGCGTGAAAACGCACCCTTTACTATTGTCTTGAAGGGAGGCCGCCGTGAGTCCGGAAAGGAAAATCCTGCGAATCTGTGCAACACTGCTTTTGTGTGCCGTGCTGGTGCGGGTTTTTGGCAGCCTCAGCAACCGGGCAGACCCTGCCGATGTGGCTGCCGCCATTATATTTTTAGGGACCGGCCGGATGGTACGGCAGGAGGAGCCGACGGAAGCCCCCACGGAAGAGGCAGCCGTTACAGAGCCGGAGCAAGCTCCTGTCCGGTTTTCTTCCCGGGATGCCGCCCTTGTGGAAATAGGCAATTATGCCACGGCAGCTGTGGATGCAGAGCAGCTCCTGCTGAAGTCCCTGGAGTGGGACCTCACCGGCGAGGAGCCAACGGTGCTGATCTTACATACCCACGCATCGGAAAGCTATGAAAATACGGAAGGGTATACCCCATCGTCGGAGTATCGCTGTCTGGATGAACAGTACAATGTGATCTCCGTAGGGGCACACCTTGCGGAGCTTTTGTCCCGGCAGGGCATTTGCGTTCTCCACGACAAGACCCTCCACGATTATCCTTCCTACAACGGCTCTTACAACAATTCACGGCAGACACTTTCCGGGTATCTGCAGACCTATCCCTCCATCCGGCTGGTACTGGACATCCACCGGGACGCCATGACAGATGACGCCGGAAATCAGCTGGGCTATACCCAGACCACAGCAAAAGGGACGGCAGCCAAGGTGATGCTGGTGGTAGGCTGCAACAACGACGCCTGGGAGGAAAATGCCGCCCTGGCGGCAAAGCTGCAGGTCCTGTTGGAAAGGGAGGCTCCGGGCATTTGCCGTCCTCTGACCCTTCGCCAGTCCCGATTCAATCAGGATCTGTCCTCCGGGGCGGTCCTTATTGAAATGGGAGCCGCCGGAAACACCCGGCAGGAAGCCTTGCTGGCAGCGGAATATGTGGCCGGGGCTATTGTGACATTATCAAAGGGAACAAACTAAAAAGGAGGTCTTGCGACCTCCTCTTTATTTTATTATCCCCAAAGGCTGTAAGGATATTTTCCCTGTTCCCCCAGCTCCCGCAACGCCGCGACCACCTTGGGCTTGTCGGCGGCGTAGGTCACGCCGTACCACTTGTCGGGAGATTCCAGCACCGTGATGGAGCCGCGGTCTGCCTTGATCATCTCACCCACGCACCGGGGCAGCAGGAACTCTGCCTTGGCAGGATTTGCCGGTACCTGTCTGGACAAAAATTCCGGGAACTGGCCTGCCAGCTCCTCCAAAAAGCCGGGAGCAAAGCCCCACATGTTAAGGGAAACCACCGTGTTGGCATCGATGTCCTGCCAGGTGGCACCGTCGTCTCTTGTAAAGCGGATGCCGCCTTCGTACTTTTCGATCTTCAGCAGCTCTTCGATATCCGTCAGCTTGTTGTTTTCGTCCACGGAACAGGCACCTCTTGCCACACTGCCGTTGTCGGTGACGGTGTTGCCCAGCATATAGCCCACCATGCAGTGGTCGCCCTTTTGGGCGGTGCATAAATAGTTATAGATCACCCGGTAGGCAGACTTGCCGTAGTAGTCGTCGGCATTGATGGCCACAAAGGGAGCGTCGCCGATCACAGCGGCTGCACACAAAATGGCATGACCGGTACCAAGGGGCTTGGTGCGGTCTGCAGGAACGGAGAAGCCGGCAGGGATCTTGTACATCTCCTGATAGGCATAACGGATCTCCATAGGG
>JAZNZG010000261.1:0-3238 GCA_045594825.1 Faecousia sp.
CCCAGGCCCGTGAGCGGACCCAGATCCTCATGGATTACGCCAGCGTGGTGGGCGGCATCGTCATCGGCACCGGCGACTTGAGCGAGCTGGCACTGGGCTGGTGTACCTATAACGGCGACCACATGAGCATGTTCGGCGTCAATGCCTCTCTGCCCAAGACCATTATCCCCTGGGTCATCCGGTCTGTGGCGGAGCTGGAGCAGTACAGGGCAGCGGCAGCTGTCCTGGCGGACATTCTGGACACACCCATCAGTCCCGAACTTCTGCCCACCGATGCAAAGGGTAATATCGCCCAATACACGGAAGACCTGGTGGGTCCTTATGCACTGCACGACTTCTTCCTGTACTATATGCTCCGCTTTGACTTCGCTCCTGCCAAGATATTCACCCTGGCATGCCGTGCCTTTGAAGGTGAATATGATGGAGAAACCATCAAGAAGTGGTTTAAGATATTCTGCCGCCGGTTCTTCAGTCAGCAGTTCAAACGCAGCAGCATGCCCGAAGGCGTCAAGGTGGGTAATATTTCCCTGAGCCCCCGGGGCGACTGGCGTATGCCCAGCGATGCATCTGTCCGCATCTGGCTGGAAGAGCTGGAATCTTTATAAGCTACAACAAAATCGGCTGAATTTGCTGTCCCCCAAGTGCTTTTTCAAGTGCTTGGGGGATTTGTTTGTAGTCCGCGATCATACTGGTGGGCTTGTTGTGGGGATCATCCTGCCCAAAGGGCACGAAATAATAATGCTTCCGGGCAAGAAGCCTGCCGATGTTTTCTGCTGCACCTGCCAAAGCGTCGTTGGTGGCAACGGCCAAAAGAACGGGTCGCCCGTTTCGCAGATGGCTCTTTGCCGCCATGGTCACCGGCCCGTCGGCAATGGAGTGGGCAAGCTTTGCCAGGGTGTTGCCGGTGCAGGGTGCGATGACCAGTATATCCAACAGTTTCTTCGGGCCGATCGGCTCAGCATCTGCGATGGAAGCAATGGCCTTTCTGCCGCAAATGTCTTCCGCTCTGCGGATATGCTCTTGTGCCGTGCCGAAACGGCTGTCTGTGGATTGGGAGCTGGCGGACAAAATGGGGATCACGGTATGCTCCTTTGCCAGCTCCTCCATGGCAGAAAAGGCGGCCTCATAAGTACAGAACGAGCCGCACATGGCGTAACCGATATTCATGCATTTTCCTCCATTAAACGGATAATGGTCCTGGCGATGAGATCGCCGGAGCTTTCCGGAGCATCCTTGCCGGGTAAGCCTCTGGCCCATATCACATCGGAGCCGCCGATGCCCTGCCGGGATGCCAGGTCGATTTTCAAAGCATTTCCAAAGCAGAAAGGAACGGTCATGGCAGGGACTGTGTTGAATACCACCCGGTAGGGCGTGGTGTCAATGTCAGCGGTGTCAACCGCCCCATAACCCAAAGCAGATAACAATGCCCGGTCGGTTTCCTTTCGGGCAGCCACAGTGACTTTGGCACCCATGCCGGTAAGCAGCCTTGCAAGGCACTTGCCGATGCGGCCCCAGCCGATTACCAGAACACTCTGACCGTCAAAGGTGGCCGGCAGCTTATTCATCGCCAGCTTCACCGCACAGTGGGCTGTGATGTTGGCGTTTTCGGCGGTGTAGTACGCGTCCTGAAGCAGGTCGATTTTTTTATACTCTGCCAGCTCCGGCCGGTCCAGATTGCCGCCAATGATGGTGATATCCTTGGGCAGCAGTGCCAAAATCTGCAAAATATCCCCACCGCCCCGTATACCTCCGTCCGGCTCAAAGCTGGGAACAGGCAGGATCAGATGGGTTGCCTCCGGATCGGGATAGGGGAGCAGAGGGAACCCGGCATCGTGAAGTGTAGCGGCTGCATAAATGATGGCCGCGGTATGACCAATGAGATGGAATTTGGGTACGGTCATAGAAAATCCTCCCTTCGTGCCACAATATGTAACAGGATGCGGGGTTGTGCTTGATTTTTCGCTGATGTTTTGTATAATGTAATTAAGAGGTGATTTGCATGAACCGACTGGGATTTATTCACGATATGATGGATGTCAAGGTTTTGATCCTGTTTGTAGCTGCCCGTTCCGGGTATCCTATGACCACACAGGAGGTCTATGAGCTCTGCTATCAGGACGACTGTCTGAGTTATTTTGATGTATGTACCGCCATTCCGGAAATGGTAGCCAGCGGCCACCTGCGTGAAACGGAGGATGCCCGCTACGAGATCACCGAAAAGGGCCGCCATGACGGTGCTCTGACAGAGGATTCCATTGCCTTTACCGTAAAGCAGCGTGCGGAGAATGCCGTTGCCCGCTATAACCGCAAGCTTCGCCGCAGCAGCTTTGTCAAAACACAGACCGTACCCCGGGATAACGGAGAGTATTCTGTTGTCATGGCTCTGGACGATGCCCAGGGCAACCTGATGACTCTGGAGCTTGCTGCTCCCAACCAACGCCAGGCCATTCGCCTTGGCAAGCTGTTCGAAATGAAGGCGGAGGAGATCTACAATCTCACCATGACCGCTCTTTTGGACGATGAGGATGCATTGGAAGATTGACTCTTGCCGAATGGGCAAAATCGTGTTATAATATAATTAAGAACACCGGACGACCGGTGAAAAGAAAGGAGCTGCCGCATATGAAGTTTCAGTACAGTGAGAAAAAAGTCAAGCTGCCCGGCAATGTCCACGCCTACGCCGAGAAAAAGGTAATGAAGCTGGCACGGTTTTTTGAGGAGGATGCGGAAGCCTTAATTGTATTTTCTGTAGAGAAGAACCGTAACAAGGTAGAGCTTACGGTTCACGGTGCAGGCACCTGGTTCCGCGCAAGCGAGAGCACTTCTGACATGTTTGCATCCATCGACGCTGCGGTTGGCACCATTGAGGGCCAGATCCGCAAGAATAAGACCCGCCTGGCACGACGCCTGCGCCAGGATGCCTTTAGCCGCACTGTGGAGGAGACTTCCTTTGCAGTAGAGGAGAAGGAAGAAGATCTGAGCATCGTCCGCGTGAAGGAATTCTACTTCAAGCCCATGACCCGCGACGAAGCTGTCCTGCAGATGAACCTGCTGGAGCATAGCTTCTTTGCATTCCGGGATGAGGACAACGGCGGCAGTTTCGCTGTTGTTTACCGCAGAAATGACGGCGGTTACGGTATTATTGACGATGTAGGCTGATCCCGCAAAACCATTTAGGAGGCGTCGAAAGACGCCTCCTTTTTGCTTCAAAAACGATTAAAAAATTTTTGTAGGAATT
>JAZNZG010000262.1:0-5450 GCA_045594825.1 Faecousia sp.
AATACCGCCGTTATACAAATCGGCTAAAAGAGGAAATCCGCTTGCTAAATTTTGCGGATCAAGATGGATGTGAGCGATACAACCACAGCAAAGGACAAAACAGCATAAACAGATTGTACGCATCAATACAGGACGCTTACCACTAAAAGCATGGATCAGGAATATGTACAGTGCCGCAGGAATAGCCACAATAAAGCCAGTTCTGCCAAACAATCCGTGGATAAACTTATCCAATACGGTTACGATTGCTCCCTCAGGAACAAAAAAGATAATAAGCAACAGAATAAAAGCAAAAAGGAACACCACGGAAGAAATCAGCCTTGGCGGAAAATTATGCTCTTTTTCCGGTATAGCTTTGTTCTTGCCGGCTGTGGTTTTGGTCCCAGTCTTGCTTGTAGGCTTCTTGGCTTTTGCAGCACTTGCAGCCTTCTCTGCCTGCGTTTTATGTTTCTTATCAGCCATGGATGCAAACACCTCCATTAAACGATCAAATATAAAATGAATGTAAACAGTGCGGCACCCCAGGAATAATAGGCAAAGCCTGCAAACCCGGCACGAACTGTCAAAAAGCGAACAAGCATGATGCCAAAATACCCGCCAATGAATGCCATAATGCCGGATAAAAGACAACTAAGGATATATATAAATCCCGTGATCCCCAAGCCGATGGCAAACATATTGAAAATATCAAAGCCCATGTACACTACAAGGACCGGAACAGTCAATGCGAAGATCCAGTTCATTACATGGCTCCGGTCTGTTCCTCTTGCAATGCCATAAGCGTGCATCGCTGCAACACGGGAAATGCCTGGAATAACAGAAGCAGCACCAAACAGGCCAAGCAGAATACCGTCCAGTCCCGTCAAAAACCGTGCGTCCTTATTGCCGTGTCGAATATACTCCGGAATGATTAAAATAATGCCGTTGACAACAAAGAACATAACCAAAGGCAGCAGGGAAAACTCATATTTACCGGTAACAAAATAGAACAGCAAACCAACGATCAGCGGGAAGCCTGCAGTCTTTAAAAGACGAAGGTCATACAGTCCAGTACGTTCCGGAGCCTTTCTTCCCCTTCTGCGGGTTGCGATGGTCTGCTCCCTTCGTAAATGGGAAAACAATGGACGGCAAGTGATCGCCAATGCAATCAGTACCGCGATATGTACGATAAAGTCCCGGAACGGTTCACGATGATCCATTCCAAATACCGAGAACATGATTGCTTGATGTCCCTGGGACGAGACAGGCAAAAATTCCGCAAATCCGGAAACCAAACCATATATTATGCTTTCAAATACAGACATGGCTTTGACTGCCTCCTTCCCATAATAATTCAATTTATAATATCATATCCCAGGGAAAATTTCAAACAATTATTGCAATTTAATGTGACTTATTTCGAGCCTTTTGTTTTTCGATCATTTTATGCAGTGCAGCAAGTGCATCATTTAAGCCGCCGAGTTTATCAATCAGGCCGGAGGAAACGGCTTCCTTGCCGTAAAGGATCGTGCCGACATCGGTCGCCATTTCTCCTGTCGCCATCATATAGTGTTCAAATTGTTCCTTTGAAATATTGGAGTTTTCCGTGACAAAATCGGCAATTTGCTCCTGAATACGCTGAAAATATCGAAAAGTCTGGGGTGCACCCACCACAAGGCCGGTCATTCTGACAGGATGAACAGTCATACTGGCCGTAGGCGTAATGAATGATTTTTTTGTGCATACCGCCAGGGGTATGCCGATGGAGTGTCCACCGCCCAGAACAAGGGAAACGGTTGGTTTTTTCATACCGGCGATCATTTCTGCAATGGCGAGACCGGCTTCAATATCACCGCCAACCGTATTCAAAAGCAGCAGCAGTCCATCGATTTCCTCGCTCTCCTCGATGCCGGCAAGCAAAGGCAGTACATGCTCATACTTAGTAGTCTTGACTGTTTCCGGAAGAACCTGATGGCCTTCTACCTGACCGATGATCGTTAGTGTATAAATGTTTCCTTTACTGCTTTTTGTTACATCCGAGCCCAGTTCAATGACCTGTTCCCGTTCCTGTTGCTTCATTTCTGCATTTTTATCATCTTTCATATGATACCTCCTGTTCATGCAGGAATATGGTATCCCGATTCCATACAATAATTCACACTTGAAAGAACGGAACTTTTGCCGTATAATATTTTTGGTGATAATATGGCAGCAAAAACAAATGCAATCCGTCTTGTTGAACGGTCCGGGATCCCCTGCCGCGAAGTCTTGTATGCTTTTGATGAAAACGATCTCAGCGGCCTTCACGCTGCGGCAGCCATTGGTTTGCCACCGGAGCAGGTATTCAAAACCCTGGTCGCCCGGGGTGCACGTACTGGCATTAACATCTTTTGTATACCTGTCTGCTGTGAACTGGATCTTAAGAAAGCAGCAAAAGCCGCAGGCGACAAAAATATGGAAATGATCCATGTGAAAGATCTGCTTCAGCTGACCGGGTATATCCGCGGTGGGTGTAGTCCCGTGGGTATGAAAAAGAAATATCCCACATTCTTTGATGAAACCTGTGTTCTGTATGATGAGATTGCCGTTTCAGCCGGAGAACGGGGTCATCAAATGCTTGTTCCGCCCATGGCCCTGGCCGCTCTCGTGGATGCCACACTAACAGATATTACTGTATAAAGAAAGGAAATCAAAAATGCAGTTTGAACATAAGACCAAAGGCACCTGCTCCCAAAAGATCTTCTTTGAGATTGAAGATAATAAGTTAAAGAATGTTCAGTTCCTTGGTGGTTGTAACGGCAATCTTAAGGGTATCGGTTCACTTGTGGAGGGAATGGATATTGATGAGGTAATCGCCCGTCTTGAAGGCACCACATGCGGTATGAAAGCCACTTCCTGTCCGGATCAACTGGCGACAGCTCTGAAAAACGCTAAAAAAGAATTTGCATAATTTTTAAGGCCACAGCTTAGTAGCTGTGGCCTTACTTTTATGAATATATCGGATCATCCGTAGCTTGTTGGAGCAACTTACTCCACATACGCTGCAAATACTCAGGCTCATTGGCAGGAGAAATTACCTCGTCCATGTCTTCCTCCAGGACCCATGGCAGTTCCATTACCGATGTAACAAAAGCAAAACATGGCACCGGACATTCTGTATCAAAATCCAGTTCACTTTGATCCAGCACAAAAAGGCTCATACCCTTTAAATGAATCGGCTCAGAACCACGCTGCATGATGCTGCCGCATATACAATATGTCGCTTCATACACCGTCGGTTCAAAGGGCATCAATTCATCCGGTGTTTCCACATGGGAGCCAAGCTGTGCAAGAAAAGGACGCAGATCGGGGCAAAACATATCGATTGCAGCATAATAGTTTCTGCAGTAACCGCATTGACAGTGATCCTGCAAAATATTACTACTATATGCCAGGGTCTTTTCGATGTCCACCTGAAGCACCCAATCCTTAACGGTAAATACCATACTCTACTCCCCTGCCGCTCTGAAAATATGCTTCAAAAGTTCGTCCCGGCCGTCACCTTTTTCCGCAGAAAAAGGAATAACAGGACAATCCTCCGGCAGCTCCAGGTCTTCACGGATTGTAGCAAGATTGGACAACAGCTGGCTTTTCTTGACCTTATCAAGCTTATTTGCCACGACTACAAAAGGACATCCGCTTTGCAGGAACCACTTGGCCATCGTGATGTCATTATTGGTAGGAGCATGCCGTGCATCCACGATCATGATACCCAAGCTGATACGGTTTGCAGCAAAATAGTCTTCCATCAGCTTACCCCAGCGAGCCTTTTCCGCTTGAGAAACCTTGGCAAAACCATAACCGGGCAAGTCCACAAAATAGCATTTACGGTCAATTGTAAAATAATTTACATGGATCGTCTTACCGGGCTTTTCTCCGACTCTTGCAAAATTCTTCCGCATCAGCAGACGGTTGATTACTGAGGATTTGCCCACATTGGACTTGCCGGCAAATGCAATTTCCGGCAGTCTGTCCCTGGGAAAATCCTTGGGAGCAGCTGCGGAAATCAAAAAATCTACATTGTGAAGATTCATATTTCCTCCTCACTGACGGATCGTCGGCTTACGGGATTTTGTCTTAACTTCCGCGGGAATATCCTTCAAAATACCGGGCAAAACATCCGTTTGACGGTTCAACGCTGCATTCAAAACAGTATCAACAGTTTGAGCCGTAATGAAATTGAGTGCATTTCTGACCATCGGATCGATTTCAGACAGATCCTTTTCGTTATCCTTGGGGATAACAACAGTACGAATGCCGTGACGAAGTGCAGCCATGGTCTTTTCTTTTAATCCGCCAATAGGAAGAACACGGCCACGCAGTGTGATTTCGCCGGTCATGGCAATATCTCTGCGTACAGAACAACCGGTCAAGGCAGAAACCATAGCGGTACATACGGTAATACCTGCCGACGGTCCATCCTTAGGCACAGCACCCTCCGGGAAGTGTACATGAATGTCCTTTGTTTTATAGAAGTCGTTAGAAACTCCCAGCTGCTGCGCATTTGCACGGATATAACTTAGGGCTGCATGAGCAGACTCCTTCATTACATCACCAAGATTGCCCGTTAGTTCCAGTTTTCCGGTTCCATCCATCACATTGACTTCTACTTCCAGGGTTTCCCCACCAACAGATGTCCAAGCAAGACCGGTGACCAAACCAACTTGGTCCATACCGGGAATGCGGTCAGGAAGATACTTACGCACACCCAAAAATTCCTCAATATTGCTTCCGTTGATCTGCAGCCGCTTTGCATCCTCAGAGAGAATACGCATATCAGCTTTGCGGCAGACCTCAGCGATACAGCGTTCCAAATTACGGACACCAGATTCCCGGGTATAGCAGCGGATCATCTCACGCACGCCGTCATCCGTGATCCGCAGTTGACTTTTCTTCAGACCATGTTTTGCGAGCTGTTTGGGCAGCAGATGGTTTTTGGCGATCATAAGCTTCTCTTCATCCGTGTAAGAGCCAAGTTCAATGATCTCCATTCTGTCCAAAAGCGGTCTGGGAACGGTATCCAAGGTATTGGCAGTTGTGATAAACATCACGTTGCTCAAATCAAAGGGGATCTCCAGAAAATGGTCGCGGTAAGTCTTATTCTGCTCTCCGTCGAGGACCTCCAGCAGTGCTGCACTGGGGTCACCACGGTAATCAGCACCCATTTTATCAACTTCGTCCAGTAACAAAACAGGATTGCTGGAGCCAGCCTGGATCAACGCAGAAATAATTCTGCCGGGCATTGCACCTACATAGGTCTTGCGATGGCCACGGATATCTGCTTCATCATAGACGCCGCCCAAGGCGATGCGTGCCATTTTTCTGTTCAAGCAACGGGCAATAGAATAGGCAATGGATGTCTTGCCGACACCGGGAGGGCCAACAAGGCAGAGGATCTGTGGCGGCATCTGCGGTGCCATTTGGCGGACTGC
>JAZNZG010000263.1:0-4766 GCA_045594825.1 Faecousia sp.
CATGCAGACGTTGCACCGCAGTCAATGCCCTCCGCCGTCATGATCTCCCGCAGGTGCTCAGCATCTTCCTTTGAATCCATCAGGAATCCAAACAGAATACCGCAGTCGCCGTCTTCGTCACGCAGCTTATACTGGGGATAGTTTTCCTTCATAAACGTGCAAAGACGGTTTTTATGCTTTCTGCAGGTATCCAGGATCTGATCGATCCGACGGAACTGAGCCACCAGGAACGCACCCTGCAGTTCGCTCAACCGATACTGCAGGCCGGCAAACATGTACTTGTCATCCATGTTTTCCTTGTTCTGGATCTTGTCCTCAAAATTGGGGCGAACCATGCCAAGGTCATGGTACCGGATGGCACGAATGTAGTAATCCTCATTGTTGGTAAGGATCATACCGCCCTCGCCGGAGGTAATGATCTTGTGGGTCTGGAAACTTGCAATAGCAATGTCACCGATGGTACCCAGGCGTCTGCCTTTATAAGAGCCGCCAAAGGCCTGAGCCACATCCTCGATCACAAGGATGTTATGTTTCTTGGCAACGGCAACGATCTCATCCATGCGGCAGGGTGTTCCCTGATAATGGACTGCGATCACCGCTTTGGTGTTGGGTGTGATCTTCCGTTCAAAATCTTCGGGATCCAGGTTCATGTCCTCGCCGATATCGGCAAATACTGGCAGGATGCCCAGGGTGACAAGGGAACTGTAATCAGAGAACCAGGAGAATGCAGGAATGATCACCTCATCATTAACACCCAGGCCCAGTGCGGTAGCAGCACATGCAATGGCAGCAGTACCGCTGGAAACAGCCAGAGCATATTTGATACCGAATTTCTCACACACCATTTTTTCAAAGGTCTCGACCTTTGTGGGGTTTCCTAATCCATAAAAACGGAAAGGACTCTTTTCCCGCACTACATCTGCCAGCTCCAGCAGTTCATTACCATCGATCAATGTGGCACCTGCCATAGCAGAAGGAAGCGGCGTTGTTCTTACAGGTGTTCCACCATGAATCGCCAATTTAGACATAATACTATCTTCCCTTCATTGTATTTTCTGTCAATGCTTTCAGCGGCTGGGTCCCAGCAGCCTCAATGCATTCTCTCTGCAGATTTTGTTGTAAGCTGTTTGGCTGATATGGCCATTTTCCACTGCATCATCCAGGAAACCACTCAGGTTAATTTCCTCGTTCATTGCACAGCAGTCCATACCGAACAGCAGTTTGTCCTGGAATTCTTCCAGGAAAGAATATGCAAATTCCGGATCTCTTCGCATGGCGTTTTCTCCGGAACCGGCAGACAGGTCTCCGTAAAGGTTGGGATACTTTCTCAGTAGCTCCACGGCTCTGCCGGGTGTGACTTTGCCTTCCGGATAAGTATTGCGGTTTTCCTGGGTGCAGTCACTGCTGATCTCTGCCCACCACTTCTGGCTATGGGCGATCAAAAGCAAATTGGGACATTCCTGCAGTACCTTTTCGATTCCATACAGGCCCAGGTCATCCACGATGCCGTAGTCCTTTTCCGGGTAACCAATATGGAACAGGACAGGCATGCCTGCTTTTTCCGCCTGTTTAAAAACATTCATCATCATGGGATGGCATACAGGCAGATTTGCCGTAAATTCACCGATGCCCTTTGCACCCAGCTTCTTATAGTAGGCAAGGACATGGGAGAAGTCTGCATCTGCACTGTTCTCAAGCCAGCGGGGATCAATATTGCAGAACCACCAGCCCACAGTTTCCGGATAATGCTCATAACAAAGGCGGGTCGTATAGTTTGTATACTGGTCGGACATACACTCCGGAGAGACCAGCGGCAGGGCAACACATTTTTCAATTCCCAACTGGTCATATTTCTGACGCATATCCTCACAGGTCATCGGCGGCATTAAGCCATCGTCCGTATGTTGCGAAAGATATCCTTTCTCCCAGGCAACATGGGCGTGAAAATCAATTTTTTTCACTAACATCGTATCACCTCTTTACAGCAGTGCTCTAAAGGCCTTCACGGCTTCATCAAACGCTTCATCGGAGTTGCGGAACGTAAAGCACTTGCCCAGCTCCACAGCAAAGCCCTCTTTTTCCAGGGATTTGTAGGCACCGAAATCATGCAGATGGGGCTCCATGGTCACATCGTTGCCGCCCATTTCCATAAAATCGTGGACGATTTGACGGATTTGACCGGCTCCGTATCCGGCAGGTACGACATTACCGTCGTAAAGTGCATCCTTAATATGCAGATAGTGGGTACGCTCCTTCAGCTTTGCCCATGCAGTCAGGGGGTCGATCCCGATCTGGACAAAATTTGCAGGGTCAAATACACCGCAAATAGAAGGAATTTCTTGATAGATCGCATTGCAGCTGTCAGGGTCTTCACCGAACAGGCCCTTCTCATTTTCCAGACACAGTCTTACACCGGCCTGTTCTGCAATTTCCGCCCACACACAAAGGCGGTCGATCACCTGGTTTTTATAATCGCTGTGGTTTGCATTGGCCGGCAAGTAAAAAGAGAACATCCGGATATTTTCGGATTTCATGGCCGTTGCCAGTTCCACTGTATGCTTCAGCCTGTCTGTTTCGTAGCCAAAATCGTCCTGAGAAATGTCCGTCTTTCCCATGGGAGAGCCTACGGACCATACACACAGACCTGCGTCCGCAAGTTTCTTTTCGATCTGTGTCACTTGAGGAATGCTCATATCCGATACATTCATACCATCAACGGTTCGGATCTCCAATCCCTGCAGGTCATTCCGCAGCATTGCTGCTATCTGCAGATCCAACTGTGGATGTGTTTCATCCGCAAAAGCATAAATGTTCACAGCAAATCTCCTCTCAGTTATTCAAATCCCTTGGAGCGAAGATAATCATAGCTTCTCTTTAAGCAGGCAAAGGGGTCCTCGCCGTAGGAATCATCCTGCTCCACCAGCATATACTTGGTTCCCGCACTTTCGGCAGCCTGGAAAACAGCATCAAAGTTGATATTGCCCTCGCCGATGGGTGCAAAGTAGTTGAACACATCACGCTTCATCCAGGAACGCATCATATAGTCCTTCAGATGGATGCAGGGTACTCTGCCAGCCAGCTTCCGGATCCATTCGGCAGGGTTCACGCCGCCGGCCTGCATCCAGAAAGTATCTGCTGTGATGCCCAGTTCCGCAGGAGTGAAGTCCTCACACATTTGATCTATGACGGTATTTCCGTTGGGCAGACGCTTGAATTCATCACAATGGTTGTGGAACATAAACTGCAAACCGCCTGCGGCAATTGCCTTGGCCACATCTCCATACAGTTTTACAAATTCCCGATAGTCTGAATCATCCTGTCGGTTGAACTCAAAATACCCCAGACCAACATAGTTACAGTCAATTTCCTTGTGCCAGCGGATCACTTCGTTGATATCTCCGGCCAGCAGTTCTTCCGGCGTATGGGTGATCGCACACTTTAAGCCGTTACGCTGAAGCTGCTCCTTCAGCCAGCCGCTTTCGCACAGGCATGTACCGGACACCTGCACGTATTTATAGCCGATGTCTGCTACTTTCGTCAGACTCTGTGCAAAGTCCTCCAAGGTCTGACAATGCTTATATACAGAATATAATTGTGCACCTATTTGCATGGTTACCTCCAAACAAATTATTGCTCCGCATCGCTGTCGTCGGACGGTTGTCCGTGGTCAGCAATGATCTTATTGTGTGTTTTTTTCATCAGTGCTGCACCAACCCATGCGACGACCGAAAAATAGCCCAGCAGCCAAACAAGGGTCAGCTGTATAAAGGTCGCAGGCAAAGCCATCCAAATCAGAAAAGGGGCCGCCATCAGCAGGGCAGTGATGAGTCCTCCTATGGGATTCGACAGGCTCACGATCAAGGTGTTCCGCAGCAATTCTACAAACCTGCATTCAAATCTGGCACTGAACAGGAAAAGCTGTTCCTGATAGGGGAAGAACAAAAGTGCCGCAATGACCGTAATGATCCTGGTGGCTTTGGTACCTTCTCCCATAAAGGAGAATATAAAGTCCAAATATAAAATCACCGTCAATAACAGCATCAGGATGCCAGGCAAAAAACTGCTTCGCAGGTTGCTTTTAAATTCTCTGAAAAATGTTAAAAATCCGGCATCTTCCTTTTTTGTCCATTTCACGGTACAAGCATACAACGCGACCTTTGCGGGGCCGTAAGTGATCACCGGCAGGCACGCGATCAAAAATGCCACATTCAGCGAAATGATGTCCGCAATCTTGCTCAGGAATCCGATAAGGCCGGAATCGTAGCCAACTCTTTTCATAACACATTTAACCCTTTACGGAGCCGATCATAATGCCCTTTACCAGATACTTCTGAATAAAAGGATAAAGCATCATAATGGGTGCCGTACTGATCACGATCAGGGCATAACGCAAACCGGCCAGCATCTCGGTTCTTTGGGCTGCCACCTCGGGATCCTTGATGTTGGATGCATTCATACTGCCCATAACCAGGTATTCACGAACGATCAGGGTCAGCGGATACAGTTCTCTGGACTGCAGATACAGCATGGGTCTAAAGTACTCATTCCAGCGGCTAATGCCGAAGAACAGCACAAGGACCGCAATAATGGACTTGGACTGCGGCAAAACGATCCGCAGGAAATAACCTATGTCTGTACAGCCATCCACCATAGCAGATTCAAACAACTCATGAGGGATGCTGTTTTCTATGTAGGAACGGGCCACGATCAAATTGTGGGTACTCAATGCACCGGGCAAAAGCACAGCCCAAATGGTGTCACGGATG
>JAZNZG010000264.1:0-4243 GCA_045594825.1 Faecousia sp.
GCCCCCAGCCGCAGTGCGGTGATGGACAGAATACCACTGCCGCTGCCCAGATCCAGGCAGTGCCGGGCAGGCACTTTCCGTTCCTCCATGGCTTCCATCACCATTTGGGTGGAGGGGTGAGCACCGGTTCCAAAGGTCAGACCCGGGTCCAGTATCACAGGGGTCCTCCCCTTTGTATCTTCATCTTTCAACCAGCAGGGCAGCACGATGAGGGAGCGGCCAACCTTCTGGGGTGGATAGTTGTCCTTCCAGCTTTCTTCCCAGTTAATCTCTTGCAAAGTCGTCACAGTCAGCTCCAGATCCCCCAGCTTTCCCTGGGTGTCCTTTTCCCGCAGACCGGCCAGCAGAGCCTTTACCCGGGCAAGCCCGGCAGCGTCCGTATCTTCCAGATACAGTTTGATCTGAGACAGGCCCTGAAGCTGCTGCTGCAGCTCCTCGTCAATGTAATCCCAGCAGGCCCGGTTCTCATCCAAAAAGCTTTCAAAATCCTCCTGGTCCTCTATGACCAAGTCAGAAAAGCCTCCGGCGGTGAGAGCCGTTACCACCGTATCGATACCCTTGGGGGTAGTGCAGACCGTAAGTTCCAAATACTGCATACGCTTCTCCTCAGACAGTTTCCCTTATTCTATCGTAAATCCGGGAAATTGACAACCTCCCATTTGTTAATTTTTTATATTGCCACTTCCTATTTTGGAAAAACTGATATATAATAAACGAAATTCGCAATTAGGAGACCCTATGATCCAAACTTTTGAACTTATGCCCGGGATCACCCTGCGGTGTTTCACCGACCGGCGTTTTAAGCAGGGATGTCTGAGCCTGCAGTTTATCCGGCCCATGGACCGGAAAGAAGCTGCCCTGAACGCACTGATCCCTGCGGTGCTGCTCCGGGGCTGCCAAAAATACCCGGATATGCGGGACATTATCCTCCACCTGGATGACCTCTACGGTGCCGCTGCCGGAGCTGTGGTGCGGCGTGTGGGTGATTACCATACCACAGGACTGTCCTGTAATTTTATTGAGGACCGGTTTGCCCTGGAGGGGGATTCCGTTTTGGCCCCTGTAATGAGCTTTATCGGTCAGCTTCTTTTGGAACCTGTGCTGGAAAACGGAATATTCCTTTCCCGGTATGTGGAAAGCGAAAAACGGAATCTGATCCTTACCATTGAGTCCCAGCTCAACGACAAGCGGGTATACGCCGCAAACCAGATGATGGATAAAATGTGTGCAGCAGACTCTTACAGTATCCCCCGGTTGGGCCACAAGGAGCAGGTTGCACAGATCACGCCCCAAAGTCTTTACAGCCATTACCGTAAAATCCTCCGGGAAAGCCCCCTACAGCTTTTCTATGTAGGCTCTGCCCAGCCTCAGGTCGTTGCCGGTCTTTTCCGTGATCTGTTCCGCCATCTGGAGCGGGAGCCCATAATCCTTCCGCCCCAAACCGGTTTCCGGGACGGCGGCAAAGGGGAATACACCGAGCATATGGATGTGGCTCAGGGTCGGCTGTGCATGGGTTTTGTTTCCCCCATTACCCTACATGACCGGGATTTTGCCGCCATGCAGGTATTCAACACCCTGTTCGGTGCAGGCATGACCAGCAAGCTGTTTATGCAGGTGCGGGAGACCCTTTCCCTGTGTTATGACATTGGCTCCGCTTACTACGGCAGCAAGGGGATTCTGACGGTGGCAGCCGGTATCGATTTCCACCAGGAACGGCTGGTACGGCAGCAGGTGCTGGAACAGCTGAAGGCCTGTCAGCAGGGGCAGATCTCCCATGAGGAACTTACATCTGCCAAGGAAGCCATTTTGTCCCAGCTCCGGAGCACGCACGATTCTCCCGGTGCCATCGAAGGCTATTATGCCACAGCCGCTCTCAGCGGTCTGCGTCTGACCCCGGCAGAATACATGGATGCCGTGGAAGCCGTCACCGCAGAAGATGTGGCCCGGGTCTCCAAAACCCTGGAAGAACACACCGTGTACTTTTTAAGGGGGGAGAGCCAATGATCCATAAAGTTTATCCCCGTCTGGGTGAGGAAGTTTTTTGGGACAGCCTTCCCAACGGACTCACCGTTGCGGTTATTCCCCGTCCCGGCTTTACCCGTAAGCTTGCCTATTTTGTTGCCGATTACGGCTCCATCCACACCCATTACACCGTAAACGATGTGCCTGCCCAGGCTCCGGCGGGCATCGCCCATTACCTGGAGCATAAGCTTTTTGATATGCCCGGCCGGGACATCACGGCGGAATTTTCCGCCTTGGGAGCTGTCCCTAACGCCTTTACAAGTTATGATATGACCGCCTATCACTTCTGCTGTACCGACAATTTCCGGGAAAGCTTGCGTCTTTTGCTGGAATTTGTCAGTACCCCTTATTTCTCACCGGAAAGTGTGGAAAAGGAGCAGGGCATCATCGGTCAGGAGATCGGCATGAATGAAGACAGCCCCGACACACAGCTCTTCGAACTGCTGATGGGGTCCATGTATGCACATCATCCCATCCGGGAGCCGATCCTGGGCACCAGGGAATCCATCAGCCGCATCACAGCGGAAATCCTTACCCACTGCCATAAGGCCTTCTACCATCCGGGCAACATGCTCCTGTGTGTTGTGGGTGATGTGGACCCGGAGGAAGTTTCCTCCATTGCCCGTCAGATCCTGCCGGAAGCCCCCGGCACCAAAGGTATTGCCTGCCGCACCTGGCAGGAGGATATGACCTGTGCACAGGATTTTGTCAGTAAGTGCATGGAGGTTGCCATGCCCATGTTCCAGCTGGGCTTCAAGTGCGAGCCGCCCGGCTGGGGGGAAGAAGCCGTATTGCAGGAAATCGTCGGCGACCTGGCAGCAGAAGCCTTGTTTGGTGAGTCCTCACAGCTCTATATGGAGCTTTATGAGGAAGGACTGATCGACGGCTCCTTCGGCGGCGGCTTTGAAACGGTGGAGGGCATGGGTCTTTTGACCCTTTCCGGTGACAGTGAAGACCCGGAGGCGGTCCGGGAGGCCATCTTCCGCCATACAGAACGCCTCCTGCGGGAGGGTATTCCGGAAGAAGACCTGCTGCGGATGAAACGCAGTGCCATGGGTCGCCGCATCCGTGGTCTGGACAGCTTTGATTCTGTCTGTTTCCGCATTTGTGCTTACCATATGTCCGGCTATGACTATTTTGAATTTCCTGCCCTTTACGAGGCAGTAACAGAATCTCACATTCTGGAATTTCTCCGGCGGGTCATCACCCGCAGTCGTTCCTGTCTGTGTGTAATCTATCCCAATGATCAGGAGGCAACATCATGAAATACACAACCATTTCCTTCCCCTCTCTGGGTCTTGAAATGAATCCCCCCAGATTCTTTTCCGTAGGCCCTCTGGACATCTACTTTTACGGCGTGATCATTGCCGTGGGTCTTGTTCTGGCAGTAATATACGGCATGCGGCGTCAAAAGGAATTCGGCCTCAGAGGCGATGAGCTGATCGACGGCGTGCTGTGGGTCGTCCCCTTTGCCTTTGTATGTGCCCGCCTTTACTACTGTGCCTTTGAATGGGACCAGTATGCATCCAACCCCATTTCTGTTCTGTATATCTGGAAGGGTGGCATTGCCATTTACGGTGGTGTCATCGGTGCAGCCCTTGGTATTCTCGTTTACTGCAAGATCAAGAAGATCAGTTTGGGAGCCGTGCTGGATCTGGTGGCTTTGGGCTTCCTGATCGGCCAGGCCATTGGCCGCTGGGGCAACTTTATGAACCGTGAAGCCTTCGGTGCCGTTACCGATTCCTTCCTGCGAATGGGACTGTTCAACACTGCCTCCAGCACTACCGAATACTATCATCCCACTTTCCTGTACGAGTCGGTGTGGAATGCCATCGGTTTTGTGGTGCTTCACTTCCTGTCCAAAAAGCGGCAGTACGACGGACAGATCGCTTTGGGCTATGTTGCCTGGTACGGACTGGGCAGAGCCATGATCGAGGGTCTGCGGATGGACAGCCTGTACTGGGGACCCTTCCGTGTCAGTCAGGTGCTGGCTGCCGTCTCCTGTGTCGCCGCAGTGGGCGTGCTGGCATGGCAAAGCTTCCGTACCCATGACAGAGCAAATCTCTACGGAAACCGTGTGGCCGCAGCAGAGGCTGCTGCCCTTGCCGCTAAAGAAGTACCGGTCGAAGAAGTACCGGCTGAAGAAGAAAAACCTGTTCAGGAATAACAGAAGCAGCCTGCTGTGGAAAACCACGGCAGGCTGTTTCTTTCATAAATTTAT
>JAZNZG010000265.1:0-3659 GCA_045594825.1 Faecousia sp.
GAAAAGGTACCGGAACTGCGGATACTGGCCTCCTCTCCCGAAGCCGGTGTCTATGCTGTTACCACAAAGGAAGGCAGACAAATATTTGTTACCGGCCATTCGGAGTATGACCCGGATACTCTGCAAAAAGAATACCTGCGGGATAAAAATCTGGGCCTGCCCATCCATGTTCCGGAAAACTACTTCCCCAACGACGACGACACCCAGCCGCCGTTGGTGCGGTGGCGTAGCCATGCCAACCTTTTATTCTCCAATTGGCTGAATTACTTTGTCTATCAGACAACACCCTACGATATAATGACTATCGGTCAAGACAAATGATGTTGAAAACAGTGCATAGTTGCACTGTTTTTAACATTTTATACAAAAAGTGCTTGCAAAATGAATCGAAAACCGTCATAATATACGCACAGAAAATTTGGAGGTGTGAATATGGAACTGTATGTCGACGGACGAAAGGCTTATGCCAAACCGGGGCAGACGCTGCTTGAGATATTAAAAGAACTGAATATGGATGGAAGTAAACTGTCTGACCGTCCCATTGCCGCAAAGCTTGCCGGTGAAGTGTTTAATCTGAACTATATTCCGTTGCGTCTTTCCGATGTATGCAGCGAGCGAACTTCCTACCGCAGAGCGATGGCTGCCTCACAGGGCAAGGTGCATTTGCTGTACTATTCCGATCCCTATGGCAAAGATGTCTATGAACGCACCGCACAGTTTGTGTTGTTTCTTGCTCTGCGTCAGCTTTGGCCCCATGCACAGGCAAAGATGAGCTGCACGGTGGGACCGGCACTCTTTATTGAAGTGCAGGGTGCTGAAGACTTTTCCGCACAGGCGGTTAAAGAGCAGGTATCAAAGATCGTTGCACAGGATATTCCGCTGATCCGCCGTCACATCCTCACAAGCGAAGCCATTGAGGGCTTCCGTAAAATCGGCAGAGAGGATAAGGTACGCCTGTTGGGCTGGCGTGAGGATCCCTACTTTGACCAATACGGATATGGAGATTTTGCTGACTACTATTACGGCGAGCTTGCTCCCTCCACCGGCTACCTGCAGGTTTGGGACATTCTTCCCACAGAAGGTGGCTTCCTGTTCATTTATCCCGATGACAACGATCCAAACATTCCCGCAAACTACACGGAAATGCCCAACTTCCTCCGTGTCAGCACAGAAGGACAACGCTGGTGCGAGCTAATGGAGTGTGAAACTGTTGCGGATTTGAATGAACTGGTGGACAACAGCAAGATCCGCGAGCTGATCCGTGTCAACGAGGCCCTGCATGAAAAACGGTATTCCCGGGTAGCGGATATGGTCTGCCAGAGGGGTGCCAAGGCGGTCATGCTGGCGGGCCCCAGTTCCTCCGGCAAAACTACCTCAGCCAATCGTCTGGCTACCCAGCTCCGCGTCCATGGAAAGAAACCCATCCTCATGAGCCTGGACGATTATTACATAGACCGTGATAAGATCGCTCCCGGTCCGGACGGAAAGGTGGACCTGGAACACATCAATACCATCGATACGGAACTGTTCAGCCAGCACCTGGAGATGCTTTTGAACGGTGAAGAGGTGGAATTGCCCACCTTCAGCTTCCTCACGGGACGAAGAGAGTGGAACGGTCATAAGATGCAGCTGCACGCCGATTCGGTGATTATCGTGGAAGGTCTTCATGCTCTGAATCCTGCATTGCTGCCGAAGAAGTTGGACGGAAACCTGGTGTTTAGACTGTATGTCAGCCCGCTGCTGCCCTTGAATTTGGACTACCATAACCGGATCCCTACCAGCCTGCTGCGGCTGCTGCGGCGAATCGTGCGGGATTACAAGACCCGAGGGGCATCTGTCCAAAAGACACTGTCCATGTGGGATTCTGTCCGCCGTGGTGAAAAACGGTGGATCTTCCCGTATCAGGAATCAGCGGACATGATTTTCAACAGCTCAACGCTTTATGAGCTGGCGGTTTTGAAAAAGCATATATTCCCACTTCTAACGGCTGTCACACCGGAGGAGGAATGCTACGACCAGGTGCGTGCCATCGTAAAGATCCTCAATTATGTGGAGCAGGCGGATGTGGATGATGAGATCCCTCCCACCAGTCTGGTGCGTGAATTTATTGGCGGAAACAGTTTTTACCGCTAAGGATTGCATTTTGGGGAATGGTATGATATAAATAGAATATAACGATTTGGAGGGGATTTTTATGGCTGAAAGGCGTAACAGATACAGACAACTGGATCAGTACATGACATTGGCACTGATCGCCGACGCGGGCCTGTTTATCCTGTATATGATTTTTGCAGGTGCCGGCATTACCTGGCTGAAAGTGTTTTTGGCTATTTTGTGCATTCTCATTTCGGCCGCATGCCTGGTGGTACTGCATATGACCCAGGAGATGTTCCGTGCCCGGAGTATTTGGATGACATTGGCAGCCGGAGCGATTGTGGTTGTCCTACTGTTTTCTTTAATTTTAAGGTTCCCCAGCCCCAATCCCCGCAAGCAGCCCGCCACCGGCCCGGTGGAAGACACCGCAACCGTGATGGTGTGGGAAGAATATAACCTGTAAGTGTTTATAATTATCAGGCAGTACATGCAGGATGTACTGCCTGATTTTTATACGGTTTGACGGTGGCCTTAAAAAATGACGCAGAAATGCTTGCAGGATAGGAAAAATAATGGTACAATATGCATAACTATATGCTTTTGAAAGTGGAATAACAGTTTATGGGAGAACCGCAATACCGGCTGGAAGGAATCGTCCGGACCCGCAGTGAAAATATGGAGGACTTTGAAGGTCCTCTGGATGTAATATTTTTGCTGCTGAGTAAAAATAAAATAGAGATCCAGGATGTATCCATCACGGCTATCCTGGAGCAGTATCTTGCCTATCTTGAGGAAATGAAGCGGCTGGATATGGAGATCGCCAGCGAGTTTATTAGCATGGCATCCCATCTGATGCTGATCAAAACCAAGATGCTTTTGTCCGCTGCGGAAGCTGCCGAGGCTCAGAGCGAACTGGAACTGCTGCGTCAATCCCTGGTGGAACGGCAACGCAGAGAGGCCATCGAGCAGGTCCGGCTGGCGGTCACCGTGCTGGAACCCCGCAACGAGGTAGGCCGCTGTGTATTTACCAAGGAGCCGGAGCCTCTTCGCAGGGACAGTACTTACCGGTATCGCCATGAACCGGAGGATATGCTCCGGGCATTGGACGAGATCGCAGAACGGAGCCAACGCAGACTGCCGCCTCCCACGGTGAATTTCAAGGGTATCGTGGGCAGGGAGCCCTACCCGGTGAGCCGTAAGGCCAGGGAAGTGGTGCGTGCACTGGTGCTCCGTGGCATACAGCGGCTGAAAAGTTTGTTTAAGGGAAACCGTAGCCGTACGGAGATCGTTGCAACATTTTTGGCTGTTTTGGACCTGTGCAAAACCAATGCTGTTTGTTTGGAAGACGACATTTCCGGAGAAAATCCCAATGTCCGTCTGTTGCAGGAGCCGGAAACTTTTCATGAGGAGATGACTTAATGGAACAAATTGAATTACAAAGGGCCATTGAAGCCATCCTGTTTGCAGCAGGTGAACCCGTGGAAATTTCCCGCCTGGCCATGACCCTGGAATCGGACGAAAACGATATTGAAGCAGCCGTCAATGCCTTGGCAGACGAGCTTTCC
>JAZNZG010000266.1:0-4236 GCA_045594825.1 Faecousia sp.
TCTGCCATTGACGGTGCTGTGAAGGGAGAAACGGATATGTGTGCATTTTATAACAGCGAATTTGAAAAATACAAAACAGAAGCCAAAGAAAAATGGGGCAATACCGATGCCTACAAGGAGCACACAGAAAAAACAAAGGGTTATTCCAAGGATAAGTGGAATGAGCTTGCCGGAGGGATGCATGATATTCTGGCGTCGTTTGCGGCGTGTATGAAAGACGGGAAAGCACCGGAATCCGCAGAAGCACAGTCCCTTGTAAGAAAGCTGCAGGATCATATTTCTGAGAATTACTATCTTTGCACGAAAGAGATCTTGGCAGGCCTGGGTCAGATGTATGTCCTGGACGACCGCTTTAAAAATAACATTGATAAGCATGCCGACGGCACTGCCGCATTCATCAGCGAAGCGATCGCTCTGTATTGCAAAAAATGACAACCCCACACAAATAACGCCCCTTGGGTTTTCCAAGGGGTGCTGTTTTTTAGTGATGGTGATGGTGATGATGGTGGCCGGTGTGCTGCGGGAGCTCCACATGGCAATGCTCCTGACAGCAGCTTTCTCCGGGCCGCTCCAGCTCCAGGGTGACATGGCCGATGCCGTGCTCTGCCAGCTCCTGGCGGATCAGCCTTTTGACCTCGCTGCCGTCCGCATCCGTGACTACATGCATGGTGGCATAGTGATGATGGCCGTCCATGCTCCACAGATGGATATGATGCACATCCTGTACACCGGGGATATGGCCGACATGCTCCCGAAGCTCCTCCACACAAATGCCGTGAGGCGTCTTTTCCAAAAACAGTTCCAAGACTTCTTTCAGCGTCTTAAGGGCGTTTACAAAAATAAACAGAGCCACGCCGATGGACATGATGGGATCCAGGATAGAAATATCCGTAAAGTGCATGATGATGGCACCCACAAGCACCACGACCCAGCCCAGCACATCCTCCAGCATGTGCAGGTTGACCGCCTCCTGGTTGATGGAATCACCGTCTTTGGTAAACCATGCGGCACACAAATTGACAATGGCACCAACAATGGCGAACAGGATCATGCCCGTATAGTTGATCGGGGCAGGATGGATGATACGCAGCACGGCATTATAAATGACCATCACCGAGCCGAAAAGCAGGATCAGCGTGGTGATCATACCGCCGATGACGGAATAACGGACATAGCCGTATGTATAAGTTTCGTCCGGCTGCTTTTTGCTGATCCGTTCCAGGATGTAGGAAACACCGATGCTGGCAGCATCTCCCAGATCGTGAACCGCATCGGAAATAATGGCCACGCTGCCGGTGAGAATGCCGCCGAAAAATTCAAACACAGAGAAAAACAGGTTCAAAACAAAAGCGATCAGAATATTTTTTTCAGATTTCATAATTGCACCCCTTTACAGCTTATGCTGAATGTGTGTCATGGTAACAGCAAACAGCTGGGCCACATGCTCGTCGTCCAGGGAATAGTAGACGGACTTTCCGGAACGGCGGCATTTTACAACGCCATAGGAACGCATTTTGCTCAATTGGTGGGAAACGGAGGATTTGGTCATGGACAAAGCATTGGCCAGATCACAAACGCACATTTCGTGCTGCAGAAGCACATAAATGATCTTACACCGGGTGGGGTCGCCCAGGATCTTATAAAAATTTGCCAGAGGGAGGAAAATATCCTCTCCGGGCATTTTGGATAAAACCGCATTTACCAGCTCCGGATGAATGGTGTTGCAGTGGCAGGAAAAATCCTTTTCAGACATAAGCACAGCTCCTTTACGGTTGAATGGTTGTTCAACTGTCAAACAGTATAGCAGAACAGGCTGCACTTGTCAACACAAAAAAGAACAATGTGGATTTGCATACTTGGACTTGACGAAAGCTCCGGAATATTGTAAATTTAACCTAAGAGAAACCATCCCCAGAGGGGAAGCTCTGTAAAAATTTCTAAACACGAAAGGATTGGATACAATGAAAACTGTTGCCAATAAAGAGCTGCTGATGGCTGCTGACTTTGCGGGTTACCCCCTGAAGGAAGCCATTAAGGAATATCTGGAGAGCAAGGGTTGGACCATTACCGACATCGGCGTTAAGGCTGATTCCGACCCCAATGATACCGAACTGATGTTCCACCGTATCGGCCTGCGGGTAGGTGCCATGATCACCGAAAAAGAGTTTGAGCGTGCAATGATCTTCTGCGGCACCGGTATGGGTATCCACATCGCAGCTTCCAAGTGCCCCGGCGTCCATGCAGGCGTTGTGGAGTCTGTTCCCGCTGCATTCCGTGCCATTACCGGCAACGGTGTCAACGTTCTGGCACTGGGTGCTTTCTATGTAACGCCCGAGCTGGGCAAGCAGTGTGCCGATGCATACCTGTACAACGATTTCGGCAGCGGCTGGGAATGGTGGCCCGACTTTGACCGTTTCCATCAGATCGCCATTGACGAGCTGAACGCCTTTAATTACGAAGAGTACAAGGCCAACGGCTTCAAGGTCAAGCACCTGGATGACTGCGGCTGTGAACTGTATGACAGACCCGAAGGCTCCTCCCCTGTTCCCCTGATGTGCAAGAGATAAGCATATAAAATCCCCCTGTTTGGCGTATGCCAAACAGGGGGATTATTTTTTGCTTACTGAATGACTTCTCTCAGCCATTCCAGGGTGCATTCAACCATCCACTTGCCGGTTTCAGCACTGGCTTCCTTGGCACTCTGAGCGAACCATTCGGTGTTACGCTCACAGCGGGACAGATCCACCAGTTCGGGATAGGTACCCATGAGAAGGCTGGTTTCCCACTTGCCTGCGTGGTCAAAACCACCACACTTGATCTGTGCGTCGGCACCGATCAGAGGACCGACCTTGATGTAGGAGAAGGGGTCATCCTCGGAGCCCATATCCTCATAATAGGTGGCGTAGCTGTCGCTGCCCCACCAGCCAACACCCAGGGTCTTTTCCATGTATTCCATGGTGACCTTCTTGGCTGCCTTGTGGCAGGCGATGGTCATGGGCATCAGGCCTGCACCCTCGGTCTGCTGATAGGGTACCAGGTAGATGTTCTTGTGACCTGCGTCGATCATGGACTTAAGGATGCAGTACAGGTATTCGGCGTAAGCATCCTCATTCACATGGAAGTGGCTGGGCTTGGGAGCACAGACGGCATAGGAAGCCACACCGTAGTAAATGGGAGGACAGACAACGATCTCTTTTTCCTTTTCCAGCTCCCGCAGACAGCCGGTGACAACCAGGGTGTCGGTGCCGCAGGAGGCGTGACGGGCGTGATATTCCAAAGTGCCGATGGGGATAACAAAGGGGACTTTGCGGTCTACGGCATCCTGAATCTCATCATAAAACATTTCCAGCAGTTGCATGACAGTCACTCCTTAAATAGTTTTAATAAAAAACATTGCGAGGCCGGTTGGCCTCGCAATGCGGTTTAGCGGTTACGCAGTTTTCTGAGAGGCCTCGGGTTCTTTCTTAGCCTTAACCTTCTTTGCCTTCTTGGGAGCACCGGAGCCGACCTGAGTGCTCATGATCAGCACGACGATCAGCATGCCGCCCCAAATGAGGGAGGAGTAGTAGGTGTTCAGGTTGGGGAACAGGTTGATGCCGGTGGCAATGATCTGAACGGTAACGATGGACAGCAGGATGTTGCCGATCTTACCTTCACCGCCGTTGGGGGTACAGCCGGCCAGAACCAGGATCAGAATGGCACGGGTGGTATAGGAGATACCGTAGTCAGCCTTGGCAGAGCCCATGGTGGAGACCATGATCAGAACACCGATGGTGGCAAACAGAGCAGACAGCAGGTAAGTAGTAGCCAGCATGCCATGGACATTGATGCCGGAGAACTTTGCGGCCTTCTTGTTGGTGCCGATCATGTACAGCTTCTCGCCGAAGGTGGTGTACTTCAGCAGGAAGATGGAGATCACCAGCAGGACCAGGAAGATCACAACGGGAACAGCCAGCCAGCCGCCGATATAGGTATGACCGATGGTGGTGTACAGGGAGGGAACACCCTGGACAGCGTAGCCCTTGGTCAGGGCGGTGGAGAAGCCCTTCCAAACCATCTGCATGGCGATGGTAGCCATAACAGGAGGCACATTCAAATAGCTTACCAGAACAAAGTTGATAACAGCACCAACGATGGCGATCAACAGAGCGATGCCAATAGCGGTGAAGATAATGCCGCCGACCTGGCCGTTGCTCATGCCGTCAACCACATGGGAAGCCATGTACTGAACAGCCA
>JAZNZG010000267.1:0-5457 GCA_045594825.1 Faecousia sp.
CGGGTGGCAGAGGGCTTTGCCCGATACAGACACAGAGCGTAGGCCATGGTGCTGGCGATCTCGGTGAGCATAAAAGGCAGGAAATAATCGCCGGTGGGGAACAGGATAAAGCCAATGGTGTCGGATATGATCGCCGCAGGAATGGCCAGCACGGGTCCAAAGATCATGGCTCCCAGGGCAGTTGCCAGGGTTGCGGTCTGGATCGCCATCTGGGGTCCAATGTAGATGGCAAAGGGTTTCAACGCGATTCGCAGGGCGATCATCAGTGCGGTGATCACCAGCATTTTGGTATCCTTCATTTCCATGGCGGCGTCACGCCAATATGCCTTGGAAAAAGGATGGGGATACAGGGTCGTGGACTTTTGTACTTTTGCCATAATTAACAGCCTCCTTTTTTAAGAGCACTCCAAAAAACAAACTCCCCCATGTACAACACACAGGGGGAGTGATTTTTTGGAAACACCCATAGGGCAGAGCGTGCAAAACCGGCAGGCTCTTACCCGACCGAGTATCGCTTTCCATAAAGGAGGGTCTCCATTATGGGGCAGCGGGTGCGGAAAGCTCATCGCGGACAGCGTCCTTCGTCTGCCACTCAACTCCCCATTTTGGCAGCACTTCACGCGAGATTTCCTACTCTGTTCCTCTTTATCATACAGTAAAATACAGAAAATGTAAATCCCCATTTTATATTTTTTGACAGGCCCTTCGTCACCAGGCAAACTACCATCCCTTTTGGTACTTTTGATGAAATATCTTCCAAAAAAGCCTTTTCTGCCCTTGCTTTTTGTGCGATATTGCTTTATAATGGTTTTAACTATGGGTAAGGAGGAGTCACTATGGGCGAGCTGATCGCTGTTTTGTCCGGCAAGGGCGGAACAGGTAAGACATCTGTATGTGCCGGCGTGGCTTCTGCTTTGGCATTACAGGGCGAACGGGTGCTGTGCATCGACTGTGATATCGGCCTGAGAAATCTGGATATTTCCCTGGGCATGTCTGACACCGGCGGTCTTTCTTTTTGGGATGTGTGCCGGGGGGACTACCCCTTAAGTATGGCCTCGGTACATCCGGTTTACGACACGCTGCATTTTCTCACCGCACCTATGAACTGTCCTGCCTCTGCCATTGACCCTGCCGCATTTTCCCGCATGCTGGAGCAGGCCAAGGGCGAGTATGACTATCTGTTTTTGGATGCTCCTGCCGGTATTGAAGCCGGCTTTGACCTGGCTGCCCGTTTTGCCGACCGTATTCTGCTGGTCACCGGCCCCGACCCCGCTGCCATCCGGGACGCATCCCGTGCCGGGGAGCTGCTGGAGCTGATGGGTAAGACCAATGTGCGGTTGATCGTCAACCGCATCAACAAGAAGATCGCAGCTTCCTTGAAGCTGACGGTGGATGATATTATGGATTTTGCCGGACTTCCCCTTATGGGCGTCGTGCCGGAGGACATCAATGTGACCCTGGCGGCCGCATTTAAAAAAGACCTGCTTAACTACACCCGCAAGGATGCCGCAGCAGCCTGCTGCCGTATAGCAAGACGCATTCAGGGGTACCCAACCCCCATTTACCTATAAAAATAAAAGGAGTGAACTGTTGTGAATATTGCGTTTTTGGCTCATGACAAGAAAAAAGAGCTGATGGTTCAGTTCTGCACCGCTTATAAAAGCGTTCTGATAAAGCACAATCTGTTCGCCACCGCTACCACCGGCCGGCTGATCGCAGACAATACCGGTCTGCCCATTACGCTGCTGCTTTCTCATAAGCAGGGAGGACATCAGCAGATCAACGCCCGTATCGCCTATAACGAGATCGACCTGGTCCTGCTGTTCACCGACCCCAACACCATCGACCCCTGGGACGACAGTCAGATGATCGAGACCATCCGTCACTGCGACAAGCACAATGTTCCCATCGCCACCAACCTGGCCAGTGCAGAGCTTGCCATTATGGGTCTGCAGCGGGGTGATTTGGATTGGCGTGAAATGTTCCACACCAAGCCCAGATACTAATAACTATGAACGCCGCCCCGGCGGGGCGGCATTTCTTTTGAAAGGACTGTTTTTATGGAAAGAATCAGACCCCGGACCTTGTCCGGTTTTATGGAGCTGCTGCCCCAAAAGCAGGCAAAGCTGGAAAAAATGATGCAGATCCTGCGGGACACCTATTCCCTGTACGGTTTTGCCCCTTTGGACACTCCCGCCATTGAGGATGCACAGATCCTTTTGGCCAAGGGCGGCGGTGAGACAGAAAAACAGATCTACCGTTTCCAGAAGGGCGACAGCGACCTGGCTCTGCGGTTTGACCTGACGGTACCCCTGGCAAAGTATGTTGCTCTGCACTATAATGACCTGGCGTTCCCCTTCCGCCGGTATCAGATCAGCAAGGTCTACCGGGGCGAGCGGGCACAGCGTGGCCGTTTCCGGGAGTTCTATCAGGCTGACATCGACATCATCGGCGATGGCAAACTGGACATTCTCAACGAAGCGGAAATACCCGCCATCATCTACCGTGTATTCCGGGGCTTTGGCCTGGAGCGGTTCCAGATCCGGGTAAATAACCGGAAGATCCTCAACGGTTTTTACGCTATGATGAACCTCAGCGAAAAGAGCGGCGACATCATGCGTACCGTGGATAAGCTGGACAAGATCGGTGGTGAGAAGGTGCGGGGCATTTTGATCTCCGACTGCGGTCTGTGTGAAGCCGATG
Source organism: Faecousia sp. (assembly GCA_045594825.1). GTDB lineage: Bacteria > Bacillota > Clostridia > Oscillospirales > Oscillospiraceae > Faecousia. The sequence goes on from JAZNZG010000267.1 coordinate 2,704, forward strand.
CCGACGAAATTTTGAAGTTCATCGCCATCACCGGCACCAACACGGAGGTGCTCTGTGCTTTGGAAAGCTATGCCGGCAGAAACGAGATCTTCGACAAGGGACTGGAGGAGCTGAAGGCCGTTACCAGCAACCTTGCCGCCTTCGGTGTTCCCGAATGCAACTTTGCCGTTGACCTGACCATCGCAAGAGGCCTGGACTACTACACCGGCACCGTTTATGAGACCACCCTGCTGGATCACCCGGAGATCGGCTCTGTCTGCTCCGGCGGCCGTTATGACGACCTGGCAGGCTACTACACCGAAAAGGCTCTGCCCGGTGTGGGTATTTCCATCGGCTTGACAAGACTGTTCTATGTTTTGGATGAGCAGGGTCTTCTGAATCCTCAGCTTCCCAGTGCTCCCGCGGATGCTCTGCTGCTGCCCATGACCGCCGACCCCGCTCCTGCCATCTCTTTGGCAGAGCAGCTCCGTTCCAAGGGCATCCGGGTGCAGCTTTACGGCGAGCAAAAGAAATTTAAGCAGAAAATGAGCTACTGCGACAAGGTGGGTGTTCCCTAAGCCGTACTGCTGGGCGAGGATGAGATCGCCGCCGGTAAATGCTCCGTCAAGGACATGGTCACAGGTCAGCAGGTCACCGTCACCCCCGAAGAGGCCGCAGAGCATATCCTTGCAGGACTTGCCGCCAACAACGGCCCGGTTATTTTGGAGCACTGAGATGGAAGAGAAATTCCTTGCCGCCTGTGAGAACGCACGGCAGCAGGCAGACGCTTTGGGCATCCGCATCCGTCCTGTTGCAGACATGACCCAGGCCCACCGCATCCTTTCCGGTCATAAGGAAAGTGACGGCTTTGCACAGCTTGCCGCCAAGAGCCGCCTGGATCTCAGCATTGAAGCACTGGCTGTGAAAAAGCAGTTCACTTCCCTGTTTTCTGACGAGGAAGCCAACAACGCCTTGATGCGACTGCTGGACGCAGGCTACCGATTTTAACAAACCGCCCGGAGCAATGCTCCGGGCGTTTCCATTTCTTGACACCAATTTTTATAACTGCTATAATTTTTATAACTTTTTCCCGGGAGGCTTTTGTTATGAGCGTTTTACAGCTGCAGGATGTGCGTTATACTTATCAGACCCAGTATCAGAAGGTAGAGGCCCTGAAGGGCATCAGCTACACTTTTGAAGAGGGCTCTGTCTATGCCATCGTTGGCAAGTCCGGCAGCGGCAAAACCACGCTTTTGTCCCTGATGGCCGGTCTTGACTTGCCCACGGCAGGAAAGGTGCTGTGTCGGGGACAGGCCACCGACACACTGCGTCTTGAAAAATACCGTCGGGAAAATGTGGCGGTGATCTATCAAAGCTTCCGGCTGTTCCCTCTGTTGACGGTGGCTGAAAATATCATGTATCCCATGGAGCTGCGGGGCATGAAGCCCAGAGCCGCAAAGAAAAAGGCTGCCCAGCTTTTGGAAAAGGTAGGTCTGCCCAAATCCGCTCTGAACCGCTATCCCACCATGCTCTCCGGCGGCGAGCAGCAGCGTGTTGCCATCGCCCGTGCATTGGGTATGGATACCAGGATCCTTTTGGCGGATGAGCCCACCGGTAATCTGGACACCGCCAACGGTGAAAATATTTTCTCTATCCTCCAAGTCCTTGCCCACGAAGAGGGTTACTGCGTCATCATCGTCACCCACGACCTCTCCCTGGCCTCCAAGGCAGACCATGTTTTAGAGCTCTGCGATGGTTCCGCCAAGGTGTAAGGAGACCGCTATGATCTTACGAAACGGAATACGCAGCACCTTCCGTGCCAAAGGCCGGAGCTTGCTGTTCACCCTTTTAATATTGGTGCTGACCCTGGCTCTGACCCTTGGTGTGGGTACATGGGTTTACAGCAGCACCCTTTTGGAACAGATGGACGGCAGTTACATTTCTACCGCATTGGTAGAATATATGGGACAGGACTACCCCGATGCCGACACAGCCGACAGCGATGCCCGGGCCGCTTTTCTGGAGCTGGACAGTGATGCCCTCGCTGCTTTGGAAGGGGTAGAGCTTTGGGAATCCTACTGCCAGACATTGGCTGCCGTGGAGGGCTATGACCGCAACACAGGGGATGTGCCCTACCCGGATCACGGCGTTCTGCTGTGTACCCAGTTCACCCCCTTTATGGTGGAGGGTATGGTTTCTTACGCTCCGGAGGATTTGCCCGACGAACGGGTCATTTTCCAGGAAGACAAAGGACTGGCCATGATGTGCCTGTCTGAAAAAAAGCAGACCGGCTGGCTGGAATGCTATGAACAAACCGGCAGTCGGTATGTCCGTACCTATATTGAAAATGGCGAAGTTCGGCAGATAGAAGTTTCCGCAAAGGAGCTGCCTGAGGAATGTATTGCGTATACATCTACTGCTTTCCTGCGGTCTTCCCGTGTCTATTATTATCGGGACGGCGTGTCCCACTGGCGTCTTCCCAGTAATTCTAACGAGTCTCTGTCTTACTTTTTCTACGACGAAGCCACCGACAGTTACACAGGTCATGGCAAAGTTGCGGAGTCCTACACCGGTGTCTGCTTCGATGCCCTGTATTCCCGGGATTTTGACGGGGAAACGCTGGTGACACTCATTCCGGACTATCCCGGCCTGGAGGTCAAGACCAAGACCCGGTATCTGCTCCACGGCACTTATACCCGCAGCGGCAACAAAGTCAACAACTTTGTCCTTGCCCCCTTCTACGAGGGCTGTGAAACCCTGCCGTGGCTGGAGCTG
>JAZNZG010000268.1:0-2147 GCA_045594825.1 Faecousia sp.
TGGAAGATATGACAGACCTTTGGAAGGAATATTACCTGGAGGCTCTGTGGACACAGGACGATGTGTGCCTTCCCCGGGGCAAGAAGGTCAGCTACGTTTTATTTATTTGTGAGAGGATGTGAAGCCATGGACCTGGAAGAGAGAATCATGGAGCTGAGCCGCTATGGCTATGCCTGCGGTCAGATCCTGGCCATTCTGCTGCTGGACACCATCGGTGAGGAAAATCCGGCTTTGGTGCGGTGCATGCAGGGCCTCAACGGCGGCATTGGATCTTCCGGTGATGTTTGCGGCTGCATGGCGGCGGGCTGCTGCCTGCTTTCTTACTTCACCGGCAAGCCCGGCGATACAGAGTATGACAGCCCCCATCATAAGGGTGCCATGGGTGAATTTACCCAGTGGTTCACAGAGGAAATGGAGCTGGAATACATGGGCATCGACTGCCGGGATATCGTGGGAACGAATCCGGCCAAAAAGGTGCAGTACTGTCCCTCCATCATCGCCGCTACATATGAAAAGTGTATGGAGATTTTGGAAAGCCGGGGTTTGTTGTAATGGAGATCGGTAAAACCATGTCGGTCTGCCCGGTGTGCCTGGGGAAAATTCCCGCCAAAAAGGTAGTGGGTGCAGACGGCAATATTTATATGGAAAAACGCTGCTGGGAACACGGCAGCTTCAAGACCCTCATTTGGGAGGGGGACTTGGAAAGTTATGTAAACTGGTCGGCCGGGGACGCCGGGGGAAAAGTCACCCCCCACCGGGCACAGCCGGTGGAAAAAGGCTGCCCCTACGATTGCGGCCTGTGCCAGAATCATGAGCGGGACGGCTGCTGTGTGCTGCTGGAGCTGACCAACCGCTGCAATCTCCGCTGCCCGGTGTGCTTTGCCTCTGCGGGAGAGCAGACCCCCCACGACCTTTCTTTGGAGGAGATCGGCAGGCAGTATGACCTGCTTATGGAGCGGGGCGGCCCCTTTAACATCCAGCTTTCCGGCGGCGAGCCCACCATGCGGGAGGATTTGGATGCCGTCATCGCTTTGGGGAAAGAAAAAGGGTTTTCCTTTTTCCAGCTCAATACCAACGGTGTCCGCATCGCCAAGGAGGAGGGCTATGCAGAGCATTTGGTAAAGGCCGGTGTCAGCGTGGCATTTTTGCAGTTTGACGGATTGGACGATGATATCTACCGTACTCTCCGGGGTGCTGATTTACTGGAAATCAAAATAAAGGCCATAGATAACTGCAAATCAGCAGGCCTGCCTGTGGTGCTGGTGCCAACGGTGGCACCAGGGGTCAACGATGATGCCCTGGGAGAAATCCTCCGTTTTGCTCTCAGCCGAGCTCCCCATGTGCGGGGCGTCCACATTCAGCCCATTTCCTATTTTGGCCGCTGCGGATTGGAAGCACCGGAGGTCCGGCTTACCATTCCCGCTGTACTGCGGCGGATCGAAGAGCAGACCGATGGCCTTATGAAAGTCACCGACTTTGGCGGCGGCGGTGCGGAAAGTCCTTACTGCTCCTTCCACGGAAGCTTTCTGCGGAAAAGTGACGGCACCATCAAGGCACTGCCCCGGCGGCGGAGCCAGTGCTGCTGTGTAAAAAGCAGCGAGGCCAGAGATTTCGTGTCCCGGCAGTGGAGCGGCAAAGTAAGCTGCTGCGACGCAGATGAAGCTACTTCCTCTTTGGACGAATTTTTGCGGCAGACCGTTGAGAACACCTTTACCGTATCCGGCATGGTGTTTCAGGATGCTTACAACTTAGACCTTGACCGGCTGCGTCGGTGCTATATCTGCGAGGTGGACACGAAGCGGGGCATGGTGCCTTTTTGTGCCTACAACCTGACGGATATTCACGGACGGGCCCTGTATCGTAAATGAAAAGAACAGCCTTAGACAACTGGATCGAGAAAACCGAAGCCCTCCCGCAGCTTACCCGGGAGGGCTTGGGGGCTTTGCAGCTGCGGCGGCTCAACGCGACCCTGGCAAAGCTGAAAGAGCGGGGAGGATTCTATAAAGATTACCCCGAAAAGCTGGAGCGCCTGGAAGACCTGCAGAAGCTGCCCTTTACCACGGCGGCAGACCTGTCCGCCAATCCCGGAAAATTCCTGCTGACCAGCCAGTCGGAAGTGAGCCGGGTGATCTCCGGCGCCACCTCCG
>JAZNZG010000269.1:0-5341 GCA_045594825.1 Faecousia sp.
CTGACGGTACTTGTTTCTTCCCATGCCGTCCCGCTCCTCACCTGCATAGGTAAAGACATTGTCGCTGTAAGGGTCAAATAAAGAAGGGTTGTTGGTAATGCTGATGATGCTTGCACACTCAGCCAGGGTCAGTTTTTCCAGCTCCTTGCCGAAATACTGCTCCGCAGCGGCTCGTACGCCACGGCAGTTCTGTCCCAGGTAGATAACATTCAGATACATCTCCAGAATGGTCTCTTTATCATAAGACCGTTCCAGTTGAACGGCACGGAAGATCTCCAGCACCTTTCGCCGTACCGTGATATCGTCGGCACTGTCGTCTTCCGTCAAAAGGATATTCTTAATAAGCTGCTGGGTAATACTGGAGCCGCCAACGGAGGAGTCGCCAAAGAACATTCTGGCGGTTGCCTTGACGGTGGTGATCCAGTCTACACCTTGATGCTCATAGAAACGGTGGTCCTCAATAGCAACAGCTGCATGGATCAGATCCTGAGGGATATCCTCGTACTCGGCCCACTTGCTGCTGGTTTCCGCGTAAATATTCTGATAGAGCTGGATCTCGCCGTAGGCGTCCACATAATACATATAGGAATTCTGCTCATGCTCGTAGTCAGAAAGGATATTTTCCATAACAGAATCGGGCAGAATATCCTCCTGCAGGTAGTCACCCAGAATGCCTACAAAAACAAACATACACACAACAAGGATCAGCAGCACAGTAGAGGCGGCACCTAAAGCGATCTTAAAAGCCGTGAAAACGACCATCCAGATCTTGTGCAGCAGGTTCAGCGACCAGTGGGGCTTCCAGTCCTGACGAGGTACAGGTTTTTTCTTTCGGAATTGCATTGTATAACCTCCATTACAGCAGCCAAAAAATACTGCATGGTGAGAATCAATTAAAAAATTGGTATAAGAGCATACTACAAGTCATACCATTATAGCATACCCCACAGGAAAACGAAAGCCCTATTTTTAAAACTATTTTTTAATAAATCTTGAATCCGGCGGAATACTACTTTCAAGCAAGACATATTCTGTTCCGGGAGATATAAAATGAAAAACAGTTTCCTGAAAAGCATTTTAATATTGAGCCTGTATCTGGGACTGCACAACGGGTATATTGCTCTGTGGAATACAGAGCAGCCGGAGCCGTTGCATGTGTTTCCCTACAAAGCAGCATTGTTTCCAAAAATCGACCGGAACGCACTGGAAGAAGGAATCCCCCTTGACAACGCAGAGCATCTTAATAAGCTATTGGAGGATTTCCTGTCATAAGGTAAAATAATTTTCACTTGATTTTGCGGTCTGTGTCCAGTACAATATTCTTAAGCAAAATCTTTAAACGGAGGCATGGAATATGGCAGATCGTTTCGGCTCAAGTTTTACCACCATCGTCGACGAGGACGGCACCGAGTATGAACTGGAGATCCTGATGGATTTTGAGTACAACGGCAATCTGTATTATGCTGTCACCCTTGCGGGCTCCGAAGACGACAATTACGATGTTGATATTCTCAAAGTAGTGGAAGAAGACGGCGAAGAGATCCTGTGTGCCATTGAAGATATGGACGAACTGGAAGAAGTCAACGCCGTTATGATTCAGTTGCTTTACGAAAACGAGGATTGAAAACAGCCTGCTTGGTGCGTAGCGTGTCCTTTTGGACCCACATCATATATACGGGATGTTAGTCTTCCTTTCCGGATTGCAGACCTCCCGCCCATGCTTTGACATGTTGCGGACGTTGGGAGCAGCTAAGGACTGGAGCGGCAACCCACCTGCCATTCGTGCAGGTCATAATCGGATGCGTTACGGCCGAAGCGGGTCATGGCATGGGGAGTTCTGCTCCCCATGTTTTTTTGTAAATTTTTTGTTTTCTGTCCTTTTACGGTGAAATAATACTTGAAACCCGAAGATAAATCGGTTATAATACCTTGGTCTATGCCCATAAGAGGCAAATCGCACCAACAGATATTGAGAGGAAATGATTACATGAGCGCATCCAGTAAGAAAAAGCTCCGCAAAGAGCAGAACGCTGCCGCACTGACCGAAAAGCAGCAGAAGGCACAGGCCGAGGCCAAGAAGCTGAAGATCACAACCATTCTTTTTGTGGTTGTTATCGCCATTGTTCTGGTCACTGCTTTGGTCGTTATGATCGTCAGCGGCATCCGTAATTCCGGCATCATCGAAAAAAATACCATCGCCCTCACCGTAGGCGAGCATGATATTGATAGTGTTGAGATGAACTACTTCTTCATCGACACCGTCAACAATACCTATAACGAATGGACCAGCATGTACGGTGACAATACCGCCGTCTACATGGCCACGATGGGTCTTGATGTGACACAGCCCCTGGACGAGCAGGAATACATTGATGGCGGCACCTGGGCCGATTACTTCATGGATATGGCCATTGAGCAGGCAACTGCAAGCTATGCCCTGTATGACGAAGCAATCGCCAACGGTTTCACTATGACAGAAGAGACCCAGCTTAACATCGACAGCAACATGAACATGCTGCAGATGTACGCCTCCCTGTCCGGCTACAGCACCGAGGACTACCTGAAGCTGTACTACGGCAGCGGCACCAGCGAAAAGTCCCTGCGTGCGTATATGGAAGTCACCAACCTGGCATCTGCCTACTACATGGACTACCAGAACAACCTCACCTATGACGATGCAGCCATCCGAGCTTATGAAGCTGACAAGTATGAGAACTACAACTCCTACTCCTACAGCTCTTACTACATGAGCCGTTCTGCACACCTGAGTGAGGAAGATTCCCTTGATCCCACCCAGGAGCAGCTGGATGCTGCCCTTGTGGAAGCCAAAGCAGCAGCTGAGTCCCTGCTGACTGCCACCAATGAGGATGAGCTGAATGCCGCCATCGCTGCCCTCCCCGTTAACGAAGGCAGTACTGCAAAGGCCATCAAGTACACCGACACTCTGTACACCTCCATCGGTGCTACCGTTCGTGATTGGGTCACCGACGAAGCCCGCCAGGAAAACGACATTACCATGATCCCCTACGAAACCGTTGTTGATCATGAGCATGATGAAGAAGTCGAGCACGAGCATGAGTACGAGACCCAGGGCTACTATGTTGTCCTGTATCACGGCTCCAACGATAATACCCAGCCCATGGGTAATGTCCGCCACCTGCTGGTTCAGTTCGAAGAGAACGAAGACGGCACCGTCTCTGACAAGATGAAGACTATGGCCAAGGAAGAAGCTGATGGCTACCTGAACACCTGGAAGAGCGGCGAAGCTACCGAAGAGAGCTTCATCGAGCTGGTAAAGGAATATAGTGATGACTCCTCCGCCTCCACCGGTGGTCTGTTCGAGGACATCAACCCCGCTTCTACCTATGTAGCAAACTTCCTGAACTGGTCCATCGATCCCCAGCGTGAAGCCGGCGATGCCGAGGTTATCGAAACCGAATACGGCTACCATGTGATGTACTATGTTGGCGATGACGAGCTGTCCTACCGTGACTACCTGATCTCTCAGGAACTGGCTCTGACCGACATGGAGACCTGGTACACCGGCATCGTTGATGGTGCTTCCGTAACCGAAAAGGACTTCAGCAAAATCAACGTCAGCCTGACGCTGGCATCTGCATAACATTTGCCCCCTGTGGAACAATCTCCACAGGGGGTGTTTTTTTTGAAAATTAAGAAGTATATAGGCTCTGCCGCAGCCGGTCTCGGGGCCGGTGCGGTCAACGGGTTGTTTGGTGCAGGCGGCGGAATGGTGTTGGTTCCCCTTTTGACCACCGTAACCGATATTTCCGATGACGCAGTATTCCCCTCCTCTGTATCGGTCATCCTGCCAATTTGTCTTATATCCCTGGTGCTGTCCCAGCCCTCGGAAATTCTGACCTGGCAGCAGGTCCTGCCCTACCTGCTGGGGAGCGGTCTGGGAGGCGTTGCCGCGGGAATATGGGGCAGGCGTATACCTGTCAAATGGCTCCACCGTGCCCTGGGTCTTCTGATCCTGTGGGGAGGTGTGCGGTACCTGTGTTAGAGTCCTTCCCTGTTGTCATAACAGTCAGTACTGTTCTGGGTTTCCTAGCCGGGATCGGTGTGGGCGGCGGAAGCCTGTTGATCCTGTGGCTGACGCTTGTATTGGGTATCCCCCATCCCCAAGCCAGGATCATCAATCTGCTGTTCTTTCTGCCCTCAGCCGTTGTTGCTTCTCTGTTTCGGTGGAAACAAGGAAAGCTGGAGATCAAAAAGATTCTGCCTGCTATCATCGCAGGCTGCGTCGCTGCAGCGATCTGCTCTGTCCTCAGCAAGAACTTGGAGATGGAGCTTTTGAAAAGGCTGTTCGGCGGATTGCTTATCATTACAGGTATCCGGGAGCTGATGTATAAAACAAAAAAGGAGCATCCGTAAATGCTCCTTTTACTTATCGTTTTCTGAATGCCAGATAGCCTTCCAAAATCAGAGAGGCTGCAACGGCATCAACGGTGTCTTTGCGTTTCTTGCCATGGTAATTGTGGGCAGACAGAATATTATGGGCCTCTACCGTGGTCCTGCGTTCATCCCACAGCTTCACCGGCATGCCGGTGGCCTCTGCTACCTTTTCAGCAAACACCCGGCACACCTGGGCACGGGCACCCTCTGTGCCGTCCATGTTTTTGGGCAGACCCACGGCGATCTCACCTACATCATTTTCTGCCACCAGGCGGCAAACTTCTGCCAAAGTTTTATCCATATTGTGGCTGTGGATCACCACTGTTGATCCCACGATAGACTGCAGTAGATCTGAAATCGCCACGCCTGTCCGTGCGTCACCGTAATCAATTCCCATTACACGCATAAGATTTTCTCCTCAAGTTCGTTTTGACCCATTATATATCAAAACAAAGAGAAAATAAACAGCAAAATTAACGAAAAATAATGAAAAAAGTTGTTGACTTCGTACACCCCCTGTGTTAGAATGAATCTACCTGTGAACAGGGCTTTTTTTGTGCGCCTTTTTCAGCCCCGGAGCGGTGATTGTAGTGAACCGCTTACTAAATTTTTCATAGCCGGGGTGATACAGGGAGGCAATATTAAGGAGGTGCCGTTATGCGCGTTAAAGTCACTTTGAGATGCTCCGAGTGCAAGCAGAGAAACTACAATACCATGAAGAACAAGAAGAATGACCCCGACCGTCTCGAAATGAAGAAGTACTGCAGATTCTGCAGAAAGCACACCACTCACAACGAGACGAAGTAAGGAGGCTGCACCATGGCTGAAGCTAAGAAGGAAAACTGGTTCGTAAGAACCTGGGGCAGCATCCGCAGATACTTCCGTGAGCTCCGCAGCGAGCTGAAGAAGGTCGTGTGGCCTACCC
>JAZNZG010000270.1:0-5849 GCA_045594825.1 Faecousia sp.
GTGATCACCGCCTCTTACATGCCCTTCCTGGATGACAATAAGACCGATACCGGCTACAACTTCTATCTGGATGCTATCCGCATCTACAATCCCACCGGCAACCTGAACGACACCGCAAACGAAGCTTATAAGGCTGACGGCGAAGGCTGGCCTGTTTACGCTGAGCTGAGAGATTGGCTCATTGATGCAGATGACTTCAACAGCATGGATTCCAGCAGTGTCAGCGGCCTGGTCTTCATCGACGGTGCTACCGATACCGGTGCAGGCAATACCGCAGTTGTCGCCGACTACACCAGCTACGGTCCCAACAACGAACTGTATCTGGCTCCCGGTCAGGCAGTTGCCTTTGAACTGGAAGCTGTCGGCAGCATCGCAAAGATCCAGATGGCCCTTAAGACTGTTGGCGGTACCGGCTATGTCAAGGCTTACGGTATCAAGTCCTCCGGTGGTGTGGCGATCACGGTCACTCCCATTGACATGACTGTGACTACCGCAACCGATCTGTACTACGACATCACGAGCCTCAACAACATGTCCGTGATCATCGTGAACACCGGTGACGGCGATGACGCCATCGTTTCCATCACCAACATCAAGACCACCTACACCGAGGCTCCCGACAACGGACAGAGCATGGCATTCTTCTCTGTTAACCGTGACTCCGTTGCAACTGCACTGCGGCTGCTGAGCACCACAGAGGAAAATGTTGAAATGGACCGTGTGGAGACCGAGGACACCGAGATCGAGGACACCGAGACCGAGGACACCGAGATCAAGGACACCGAGACCGAGGACACCGAGACCGAGGATACCGAGATCAAGGACACCGAGACCGAGGACACCGAGACCGAGGACACCGAGACCGAGGACACCGAGACCGAGGACACCGAGATCAAGGACAATGTGATCGATGATTCCGTGATCGAAGGCACTGAGTCTGAAGAAGAAAACGAAACAATTGTGGATACGATCGTAAAGATCATCGACAAGATCGCCAACGCACTCAGCACTCTGCTGAGCAGATGGTTCAGCTGAGAGGAGGATGAAAACATGAAAAGAACATATACAAAACCTGACATCATGTTTGAGAGCTTTACCTTAAGCACCAATATCGCTGGCGGCTGTGAGATCAAGATTTACAATCCTAGCAACACGTCCTGCGGCTACCAGCCTGAGGGCCTGTCCTACAAGATCTTCCTCAGCGGTATTACTGAGTGTGAAGCCTCCGGAAACCAGGTCATCAATGATGATGAGGGCAATGGCTTCTGCTACCATGTTCCCATCGCCAGCAACAATCTCTTCAACTCTTAAAACCCAACTACAGAAGGCCGTGCCATTTGCGTGGCGCGGCCTTCCTTGTAGAGTGCGAGGTAATTTGCCATGAACGCTAATAAACCCGACAACAAACAGAACGGTAAAAAAGGAAAACGCATAGCCCTGTGGGTAGTGATCGTGGTCCTGGTGCTGGTTCTGCTGTTTGCTCTGCTGATCTGGTGGGCCCTGGCCTACACCGAAAGCCTGGAAAACCGGGACCCGGAAGCAACGCCTACTGCCGTGCAGCAGGAAACGGAACAGGAAGAGTTTAACCCCATTACAGGTGCTATGGAGGACATCTCTGTGCCTCTGGCAAGAGGTCTGCAGCTTATCAACATCGGCTCCTACACCGGTGCCTATGTGGAAGACGGCACCAACGAGGTGGTATCCGGTGTACTGATGCTGGTGGTTACCAACACCGGTGCGGAAGCCATCGAATATGCCCAGATCAGCATGCCTGCGGCAGATGGAACGGCTCAGTTCAGCATTTCCACATTGATGCCCGGTGCATCTGCGGTGTTGTTGGAGCAGAACCGTATGCTGTATACCGGAAATGAGGATCCCTCACAGGCTGAAGCAAGTGCGGTTGCGGTTTTTGATGAGATTCCTTCCATGTGCGAAGAACAGCTGGAACTGCAGATCCTGGACGGTGCCATCAATGTAAAAAACATCTCCGGTGGGGACATTACCGGTGATATTCTGATCTATTACAAAAACAGCTCCGCAGACCTGTACTACGGCGGTATTACCTACCGTGTACGCATTGAGGGCGGCATGAAAGACGGCGAGATCAAGCAGCTTATGGCCAGCCATTTCTCTGCAAGCGGCAGCAAGATCGTTTTTGTGACCATCAACTGACAGTATGGAAAAGTATTATTCCTTTGCCGGCATCCGGCTGGCTATTGAAGCACCGGATGACAGAATGTATGAGCAGGAACGGGAGCTGCAACCCTTTGCGGTGGCGTTTGCCGACGATCCCCATCGGTTTTCCTTCTGTGTGAAAGAGGAGTTGGACCCGCCCCGGGGTGCGTGTATCCACAACGAGGACGGCCTGCGGGTATACCGGGAGGATGATTGGCAGGTACGCTACATTGGCACAGTAAGCCAATCCTGGGAGCCTGCCTATATCCGTGCTGCCCATAAGGAGAAGACCCATCTGGTGCAGCTGCGGCAGGATCGGTTTCCCGGCCGTATCGGCACACACATCGTCCTGAGCAGCATTGCGGCGGAGCGTTTGATCGCCCGGTCCGGTGGATTTGTGTTCCATTCTTCCTATATCCGCTGGCAGGATCAGGGTATTTTGTTCACAGCCCCCTCCGGTACGGGAAAATCTACCCAGGCGGAGCTGTGGCGTACTTTGCGTGGCGGCGAGATCATCAATGGAGACCGTTCTGCGATCCGCATTACGGATGCAGGGGTCGTTGCCGATGGGATCCCCTTTGCAGGCAGCTCTCCCATTTGCAAGAATCAGACATTACCCTTGGCGGCCATTGTTTATTTGGAGCAGGCACCTCAAACCACCATCCGCAAGCTGCGGGGATTTGAAGCCTTCCGCCGCATTTGGGAGGGTGTTAGTGTCAATACCTGGGATAAGGAAGATGTGACCCTGGTTTCGGACACAGTGAGCCGTGTGTTACAATCTGTGCCTGTGTTTTATCTTTCCTGTACACCTGATGAATCCGCAGTGATCGCCCTGGAGCAAGCACTCAGAGAGTAGGAATGACCATGCAGAAAAAACAAACAGAACCTTATATCTCCACATATCTGCATCAAAAAGGCCGTAAGTTAGGTCTGCCCATTGCCGGCAATTTCGAGCTGACGGCAAGGTGCAATTTCAACTGTCCCATGTGCTATGTCCACATGACGGAAGAGCAGGTGAAAGCCGCCGGTCGGGAACTGACGGCTCAGGAATGGTTGGATATTGCAAAGCAGGCCCGTGACATGGGCATGATCTTTGCCTTGCTCACTGGCGGTGAGCCTTTGGTGCGAAAGGACTTTTTTGAGATCTACCGGGGCATGCAGGATATGGGCCTGCTGCTGTCCGTCAACTCCAATGGCTCCATGCTGCAGGGAAAGATTCTGGAGCAGTTTTTGGAACATCCGCCTTTCCGGTTCAATATTTCCCTGTACGGCGGCAGCAACGAAACATATAAAAATATGTGCGGTCTGCCGGTATACGACCGGGTCCGTGAGAACATCCGTGCCCTGCGGGAAGCAGGCATTGAGGTGAGCTTGAATCTTTCCATCACACCCCACAATTGCCATGATCTGGAGCACATCTACCACGATGCTGTGGATTTGGGTGTAAATGTAAAGGCATCCAGTTATATGTACCCGCCGGTGCGTGTCAACGGTGAGGTTTTCGGCTGCGGCGACCGCCTGTCGCCCCTGGATGCTGCCCGCTGTTCCGTACAGTGGGATATGCTGCGGTTTACGGAAGAAGAATTTAAATTCCGTACGGAAAATATGCTGAAGATGGTGGACGAATACAGTGATGGCTGCCCCGTGGAAGCGGATGAAGGTGTCCGCTGCCGGGCCGGTCACACAAGCTTTTGGATGACCTGGGACGGCCGCATGCTGCCCTGCGGCATGATGACCACACCGGAGGTATACCCCTTGGAAACCGGCTTCAATGCCGCCTGGGAGGCCCTAAGAAAGGCAACAGCGAACATCCGGATGCCCACAGCATGCAAAGACTGTGACATGAAAGACCTGTGCGGCAACTGCCCTGCGGTGTGCTACACAGAGACCGGTCGATTTGACGGTGTACCCGAATATATCTGCCAAAAGAGTCGTGACCAGCTCAGGCTTATGCAGGAAGTTTGTGAGGAAAGGGACAAGAAATGATTATAAAAAAAGAACTGATCAAGCGGCAGATCGCCGGTGATACCGTGCTGGTCCCTGTGGGCCGGACCGTGTATGAAGCCAACGGATTGTTTGTACTCAATGATCTGGGCAGCTTTATTTGGGACATCCTGCCGGAGGCAGATTCCCGGGAGGCTGTTTTGGAGGCGGTACTGGCTGAGTATGAGGTCAGCCGGGAAACAGCGGAAAAGGATATAGCAGAATTTTTTGCCAAGCTGGAACGGCTGGGCATTCTGTAAACAAAAAGCGGTTGTGAGAAGATTCCTCACAACCGCTTTTTGTTGTTGAGCCAATAAAAAACAGATGCGGGGCAGGGAGAAAACTATTGTAATTTAGACGGGAAAGCAGTATAATTAACATGGTATGTTATAAGTAGAAGTGTTGTCTTTTATGCTCATCTACAACAATTATTTACCGAAAAGAGAGAAGGTAATTTTAACATGGCAAAGCATATTCCTTTGGCCAATCCCCACATGTCTGACGAAGGCTATGAGCTGGAGTACATTCACGACGCGTTCCAAAAGAACTGGATCGCCCCCCTGGGGGAAAATGTAAATGAATTTGAAAAAGTGATGGGTGCTTATTTGGGTGCAGGTTACCCTGTGGCTCTGTCCGCAGGCACCGGAGCATTGCACCTGAGCATGATCCTGGCCGGCGTCAAAGCCGGGGACAAGGTGTTCTGCCAAAGTCTTACCTTTTCCGCCTCTGCCAATCCTGTGACCTATGTAGGTGCACAGCCGGTTTTTATTGACAGCGACCGGGATACCTGGAATATGGATCCTGTTGCGTTGGAGCGGGCATTTGAACTGTACGGCGTGCCCAAGGCTGTGGTTGTGGTCCATCTTTACGGAAACCCTGCAAAGATGGATGAGATCATGGCCATTTGTGAAAAGCACAATGTGCCGTTGATCGAGGATGCTGCGGAAGCATTGGGCAGCGAATACCATGGCCGCAAGTGTGGTACATTTGGAAAATTTGGTGTATTGTCCTTTAACGGAAACAAGATCATTACCACCTCCGGCGGCGGCATGCTGATCTGCCGCGACCAGGCTGATGCCAAGCACGCTTTGAAGCTGGCTACCCAGGCACGGGAGCCTGCACCCTGGTATCAGCATGAGGAGATCGGCTACAATTACCGTATGAGTAACATCGTGGCCGGTATCGGCCGCGGCCAGAGGAAAGTTCTGGAGCTGCGCGTGCAGCAAAAACGGGAGATATACCGGCGGTATGCTGAGAATCTTGCTGGTCTGCCCCTGTCCTTCCAGCCGGAGCAGGAAGATAGCAAATCCAACCGCTGGCTGACTACGATTATTTTGGATGAAGGCTGCAGCGTAACACCTGCACAGCTTTTGGAAGCTTTGCGTGCAGCGGATATTGAGGGCCGCCATTTGTGGAAGCCCATGCACGCACAGCCTGTGTTTGCTCAAGCACCTTATGTGACGGCAGGAGAGGTTTCTGTTTGTGACGATCTGTTTGCCCGGGGTGTGTGCCTGCCCAGCGATACGAAGATGACCACAGAGGATGTGGATCGGGTCTGCGATGTGCTCCGCAGCCTGTTTTAATGCCCGTACCGATTTGCGGGAGTAATTCGATACAGAAGGAGGGATTCTCATGAAAAAGGTCTGTTTTATTACAACCGTCCATGGAACATGGCGGGGCTTCATTTTGAA
>JAZNZG010000271.1:0-8007 GCA_045594825.1 Faecousia sp.
GGCCGCGTTGTATGCTACCGCCAGTGCAGCCATTGCTGCTTTGGGGGCAGGAGCACTGCGAAAGCTGCGGCTGCGGCTGGCAAGACGGAGCCAATTAAATATTATATACGGTGTCAGCGATACCTCTGTTACCCTGGGACGAGACCTGCTTGCAAATAAGCAGGGGCTGGTGGTGTTTGTTGCGGATCAGCCCGACACCGATCTGGAGGAGGCCATCGGTAAAGAAGGCTGTGTCCTGCGTTCCGATGACAGTGCCTTGAACGCAGATGAAAAATTTGCCGCGGCCATTGGTGCGACCCGGAAAAACCGGCGTATTACCCTGTATGCAGTACAGTCAGATAAATCGGACAATCTGCGGTATGCCACCGGCTTTTTGAAGACCTTGCAGGAAGCAGCGATAGACCCGGAAAAAACCAGCCTGGTGATCCACAGCCGGGAGGAGGCCGGTGCGGAAAAACTGCAGGTGCTGGGTGATAAATATGGCTACGGCTTTGTGACGGTGTTCCAGGAGGAGCAGCTCACCGCCCGTATGCTGATGAAAAGCTATCCCCCCTGCGACTGCATTTGCTTCGATGAAAACGGTGCGGCCACGGAAGATTTTGAAGCCGCAGTGATCGGCTTTGGTCAGGTGGGGCAGACAGTTTTGCGGCATTTGGTCATGAACAGCCAGTTCCAGGGCAGCACCTTCCACGCAACGGTCATCTCCCCGGATTGTCAGTTCACGGACGGAAAATTCCGCAGCTGCTATGAAATGGTTTTGGAAAAATACGATATTGACTTCTGCCCCTGGGATGCCCGCAGCCGGGAAATGTTTACATTCCTGCAGGAGCATAAAGACACACTGAAATATATTGTGGTGTGTACCGGCTCTGAGAAGGTGAATCAGGAACTGGCAGAAGACTTGCTGGCATATTTTAACTGTTTGGATATTCAGCTTCCCATCCATTTGTGCGACCATCAGGGCGTCCGCACCTTTGACACCAACGGACAGCTGAATGAACTGCAGAAGATTTACCAGTACCAGGTGCTGTCTACCACAGACCTGGACGAGATGGCTATGATCCTTAATCATCATTATATGGGAGCGTACGGCAAGGGCCCTTTGGAGGATTGGCTGGGCTGCGATTACTTCAGCCGTACGAGCTGCCGTGCTTCTGCAGACTTCCTGGGAGCCATGCTCCGCAGTGTGGGAAAAACAAAAGAGCAAGTGGCGAAGGAAGGTTGGGAACTGACACCGGCCCAGCTGGAAAATCTGAGCCGCACCGAGCATTTGAGATGGTGTGCATTCCACTTCTGCATGGGCTTCAAGCCCATGTCTGCCGAAGAGCATCAGCAAAGAGCCATGATTTATATAGAGCAGCTGGAAAAAGACGGCAAAGCCACCATCCGCATCGGCAAAAACATGGCCGGCCGTACCCATGCCTGCCTGATCGATTGGGAAGAACTGGACGATCTGTCCCAATGGGAATCTGCGGTCATGAACAAAAAAGTGGACTATAAGATCATGGATACGGATAATGTGCTGGCGATCCCGGAACTGATCCAAAAAAGCATGAAACCATAAAAAGATACAGAGCCCCCGGAAATTCCGGGGGCTTTGTAATTTACAGTAGATTTTTGAACATAGTTGCGGTATACTATGAAAAATGACAGGGAAGGAGAAAGTCCATGAAGCAAACGAACCGTTCCAGAATGATGATCGTCATCTCTATGGCTGTTTTTGGCACAATCGGTTTGTTTGTGCGGAACATCGGTCTGCCTTCCGGTGAGATCGCTTTGTACCGGGCGGTGATGGCCGCGGTGCTCATCGGTGTTTATTTGCTGGTGACCCGTCAGAAGCTGCCGCTAAAGCAGATGAAAAAGGAACTGCCGCTGCTGCTCCTGTCCGGTGTGGCCATGGGTTTCAACTGGATCCTTTTGTTTGAAGCCTATGAATATACAACGATCTCTGTGGCAACATTAAGCTATTATTTTGCACCGGTGATCGTAACGGTGGCATGTCCCGTCCTGTTTAAGGAGAAAATGGGCAAAAAGCAGTGGCTGTGTTTTGCTATGTCCACCCTGGGTATCGTACTGATTACCGGTTTGGGAGATCTGTCCGGCAGCGATCAGCATGTGGTGGGCATCCTGCTGGCACTGGGTGCCGCCTGCCTATATGCCACGGTAGTTTTGCTGAATAAATTTATTAAAAATGTGGAAGGCCTCCACCGGACACTTTTGCAGTTTGTGGCGGCTATTGTGGTGTTGGTGCCCTATGTTCTCCTCACCGGCGGCACGCACATCACAGCACTGGACGGTGCAGGCTGGGGCTGCCTGCTGACAGTGGGCCTGGTACATACCGGCGTTGCCTACTGTATGTATTTCTCTGCGTTAAAAGATGTGACCGGCCAAAAGGCAGCCATCTTAAGCTACATTGATCCTTTGGTTGCGGTTCTGGTGTCGGTGATCCTTATGAGAGAGCCAATTACATGGCTGCAGATCCTGGGCGGCTTGATGATTTTGGGCTTCACCCTGTGGAATGAGATATCCCCATCTAAACAATAAAAAACCCTGCCATTGGCAGGGTTTTTCCTTATTTCATAATTGTGCCGTCAGGGTTGAAGAGGGGCAGCTCTTCCAGGTAGATCAAATCTTCCCGATTGATGGCATCGCCTTCTGCCAAAATGGCCATACGGCCGCAGATCTTGCCGCCCGCCTTTTCAACCAGAGCTTCCAAGGCGGCCAGGCTTTCGCCGGTGGAGATCACATCGTCCACAACCAGGATCCGCTTGCCCTTCATCAAGGCAGCATCGGCACCGTCCAGATACAGCTTCTGCTCCTTGGCGGTGGTGATGGAATGCACGGTGACGGAGAAGACGTCCTGCATGTAGAGCTTGGGTCCCTTACGGGCCAAAATGTACTTGGCGTCATTTGCCTGACGGGCCATCTCGTGGGCCAGGGGAATGCCTTTGGCTTCTGCGGTGATGATGTAGTCATACTCCGGGGCCCGCTTCAGCAGCTCCCGGGCACAGGCCACTGTCAGCTCCTGGTCACCGAAAATAACGAAACCTGCTATGTACAGGCTGTCTGTAACCTTACAGATGGGCAGATCCCGTTCCAATCCTGCAACATTCATGCGATATACCATGGAAATCAATCCTCCATTATTAAGCTGTAATCATTATATAATATCCCGGTAAAAAGGTCAAGGTTTCCCATTGCAAAATCAGGAAAAAGCGGGTATGATAAAGAAAAGAGAGGTGAACGCCATGTTTGAAGGTTTTAGTCCGGAAACGGTGGATTTTCTTTGGGGCATTCGGATGAACAACAACCGGGAATGGTTCCTGGAGCATAAAAAGGACTATGTAAATAACCTGTATGAGCCGATGAAGGCATTGGGAAAAGATCTGTTCCAGCCCTTTTTGGACAGGCCGGGTAATTTACTGAAGGTCAGTCGCATTTACCGGGATGCCCGGCTCCATCATCCCCTGCCTTATAAGGAGAGCCTGTGGATCTGCATCCGGCAGGATGTTCAGTGGTGGGCAGAAAATCCCTGCCTATATTTTGAGATCACCCCAGAGGGTATAAGCTACGGTTTTTGCTTATGGCGTCCCCACACCTCTACTTTAGAGCAAATGCGGCAGGAGTGGGCCCGGGATCCTAAAACCTTTATTGATCTGGTGGAACAAACAGAAAAGGCCGTAGGCATGCCCATTACAGCCGAAGAATATAAACGTCCCAAGGAAGCTCCCATACCGGAGCTGCAGCGGTTTTATGCCTGGAGGGGGAATATCAGCTGCGTTGTGGAGGAAACATTCAGTCCGGAAACCTTTGGCCCGGAGCTGGGGACCCGTGTGGCAGCATTTCTCAACAAGCTGATTCCCTTGTATGAATACTTCAATCAATTCAAAAAATGAGATCAAGCCGGAAAGTTGACCTTTCCGGCTTGATGTATTGGCGGACCGATATCTGCCCGCCTGTTCGCGTCTTTCCGGCGACACCCTTGACAGAAAATGTACAATCCTGGGTCTGTCTGTCGTCACAGTCTTTCCTGCTTGGCTGTTCATTTGCTGTCCATGAACAGTTTGTCCGCCGGAGGAAAATTCATTCCTCCGGCGGACAGGAAAGTTTTGGTTATTTATCCATGTGTACGTTGATGTGGGGATAGGACATCTTGACGCCCTTGGCTTCAAACACGGCCTTCACATTCTTGTTGGCATCAAAGAGTGTGGTCCAGTAATCGTCAGCCTTGCACCATACCTGCAGCATGTATTCCACGGTGCTTTCGCCGTACTTGGTTACTGCGGCAAAGGGAGCGGGGGCATCCAGAGCGGTGGGGACCTTACCGGCCTCCCGGAGGGCTGCCAACACTTCCTCAATGGGAGCATCGTAGGAAGCGGCTGCGGTAACATCCACACGGCGGGTGCCGATGACGGTGTAGTTGATGATCTGAGCGGCGGTGACAGCACTGTTGGGAATGGAGACCATCTTATTGTCAACGGTAGCCAGCTTGGTGTAGGTCATGCTGATCTCCTGAACGGTGCCGGACTGGCCTGCGATCTCCACGAAATCACCGGAAGAGAAAGGCTTGGTGTACAGCAGAGTGAAGCCGCCGATCACATTGGACAGCATATTCTGCAAAGCCAGAGAAACAGCCAAAGTCAGCACACTGGCCAATGCCACGATGCTGGTAACATCGATGCCCAGACGGGATGCGATGATCAGAACCAGGATCACATAGCAGACGACTTTAATAATGGACTTGATCAAACTGTGTGCAGCCTTTTCCAGCTTGCTCTTTTCCAAAAACTGGGTGACGATCTTCAGCAGCAGCTGGACCAGCAGGATGCCGATAACAGCAATAATAATAGCGGGCAGAAGACCGGACAGGGCGAAAGCCCCAAGGCTTGCAAAAAATGCAGGAATGGAAGTTAACATACGATCGCTCCTTTGGTAAATGTTGTATAAGTCAATTATATCAGTTTTCCGGGATATGGCAACAGAAAAAAGAAGAAACAGGAAAAGTTTATAATCTTGTAACAAATATCGAAAGGTTTACATTTGCTGTCGGGTGTGGTATAATGTGAAAAATATTTTGCGGAGTTGAGCTTTTTTGAAATTCGACAACACCTATGTAACAATTGATTTGGATGTGATCGCCGAGAATTTTCGTGCCATCAGCCAAAAAGCCGGCGTGCCGGTGATGGCAGTGGTCAAGGCTGACGCCTATGGCCACGGTGCCGTCCAGGTGGCAAGACATTTGGAGGGGCACTGTGCCTTTTTCGGTGTATCCTCCATGCTGGAGGCTTTGGAACTTCGGCAGGCCGGTCTGCAGACGCCTATTTTGATTTTGGGACATACCCGGATCAAGGCGTTTCCCGAGGCTGTGCGGGAGAACATTCGTCCCACTATTTACCGTTATGACGATGCTGTGGCCCTTTCCCAGGAGGCAGTGAAGCAGGGAAAGACCGTTCCTTTTCATATTGCTGTGGACACAGGTATGAGTCGTTTGGGTTTCCAGACAACTGGGGAATCAGCAGATATTTGTGCCAAAATCGCGGAACTTCCCAATTTGGAGGCAGAGGGCATCTTCAGTCATTTTGCTACCGCCGACTGTGCAGATCTGACACGCTCTTACCAGCAGGCAAAAAAATTCGATGAATTTTGCCAAATGCTCAAAGACCGTGGCGTAAGTATTAAGCTCCGCCATTTGGATAACTCCGCGGGCCTTATGAATTTTGAAAACCATTACGAGCTGGTGCGTTCCGGCATCGTAACTTATGGTATGTACCCCAGCAGTCAGGTCTGTCCGGATTCTCTGGAACTGACTCCCGCACTGAGCTGGCACAGCCGTGTTACCCATATTAAGCTTTTGGAGCCGGGACGGGAGATCAGCTATGGCGGCACTTTTGTAACGGAAAAACCTACGATGGTGGCTACCGTGCCGGTGGGCTATGCCGATGGTTACCGCCGCAGCTTGAGCAATCGGTTTTATGTTCTGATCCGCGGAAAGAAGGCACCCATTCTGGGCCGTATCTGCATGGACCAAATGATGGTGGATGTAACGGACATCCCCGATATTCAGATCAACGACCGTGTGGTGCTGGTAGGCCGGGACGGGGACGAGGTCATTACCATGGAGCAAATTGCCGAACGGGCAGACTCCTTCAACTATGAATTTGTCTGCGGCATCAGCCGCCGGGTACCCCGTTTCTACCGCAGCAACGGTACGGTTACCCATCAGGTACATTATTTGCTGGATACATGAGAAAACAGCCACGGGAAGAGCCGTGGCTGTTTTTTATCGCTGTTTGCAGGCATATTCGTAAGCCTTTTTATAATCTTCAAGCTCCCGGTAACAAAGCTCCAGCTTTGCATATACCGGATTGCTGCTTCCTGCCAGGAGGTAATGCTCTGCCGCTGAGTAAAATTCCTTCTGTGCAAGATATGCTTCTGCACGGAGGAAATGCCAGTGCTCCGACCGGTTTTCGGCGGCATCCAAAAGACGGCCGCATCCTGCGGGGTTGCCCTGCTGCAGCTTTCCCTCTGCCCGGAGCAGGAGCTCCTCCGTGCAATCCGGCAGAGCGGCTGTCAGATCTTTGACAGGAAGGGCTTTTGCTCTGTGACACAGCAAAAGCCTTCTGCGTTCCAGTTCGGCTGTATAATATGGCGTGTGGTCACCGGCTGCGGCAGCCTGCTCCAAAAGTGTGGCGGCGTAGCCGGTGCGGTCATCTAAAATGGCAGCCTCGGCCAAAGCCATGCAGGATAGAGCCTCCAGCAGCCACCGCTCCCGGTCAAAAACCGGGTCGGGTCCCCGGTAGGCGTTCAAAAGCTCCAGGGCTTTTTCCGGCATGGCATTTCTTGCCTGCTCCATAACGGCCTGGTTGGGAGAGGTGATAGCCTGTTCCTCCAAAAAGTATCCCATAGGCTTTCCCAGCCTGGCAGCCAAATACCGCAAGGTGTCCATAGAGGGACGGGCATTGCCGTTTTCGATTTGTGAGAGCATATTCCGCGTGATCTCATCACCGCAGAGCTGCCGCTGGGACAGACCGGCCTCCAGCCGTGCCTGTTTCAGCCGCTGACCTAATTCCATAATATCCCTCCGGGTAATTGTAATTTACCCCATTATACCATGCCCTGTTAAAAAATGCTACCGTTACAGAAAATTCATTTGCTATTTTTCCTGTTTTCCCGTATAACTATAATAGAATAAATAAGGAGGTGCACAATGGCTCTTTTGAACACTCGCAGATTAAAAACCCAGGCGAATATACAGCTTGGCAGATCCTCCTGCGATTACAAACGGCTGGTGCTGATCCATACCGGCATCGCTTTGGGTGCCAATATTTTGATGAGCCTGCTGCAGCTATATTTGAATCAGCAGATCAGTGCCGCCGGCGGCTTATCCGGACTGGGCACCCGTACCATTTTGGAAACCATCCAAACGGTGCTGAACTATGCCGTGAGCATTGCTTTGCCCTTCTGGGAGATGGGCTTTGTTTTTGCAGCTCTGCGTTTGGCAAGAGGGGAGCAAACCGGTTTCCAGGACCTGCCGGAGGGTTTCCGGCGTTTCGGGCCGGTGCTGCGGTTATATCTGCTGGAAGGTGCGGTGTTTATGGGTGCCGGCTTTATCAGCATGTATGCAGGTGGATTTATTTACGCCATCACGCCCTTTTCCGCACCTATGCAGGAAATGCTCCTGCCCATTGTGGAAAGCGGCGATATAGACGGGGCATACGCTGCATTGGAGACGATGAATCCCGATGCCCTGCTAAAAATGTTTTTGCCGGCTTTGGCGATCATGGGTGTGCTGTTTTTGGTGCTGGCATTGGTTTTACACTACCGTTTCCGTATGGCTCAGTTCATCGTCATGGATCGACCCGGAACAGGTGCCTTGATGGCATTGACAGGCAGCAGCCGCATGACAAGACACCACAGAATGGAGCTGTTCCGCCTGGATCTGAGCTTTTGGTGGTTTTATGCTTTGGCTGCATTGTCCGGTCTGGTCATGTATTCCGATTCTCTGCT
>JAZNZG010000272.1:0-2364 GCA_045594825.1 Faecousia sp.
GTTTACATCCGAGCGGACACCCAAAAACACAACACTATCCGCAAGACCCAGCTGTGTTACCTTTTGCTTTAGTTCATTTTCCGTATCTCCTCTGCCAACCACGAACAGTTTGGCATCGGGCTGTGCTTTCAAGATTTCATAAAAAATATCCAAAAGCCGTATTTGGTTCTTCTGCAGGCTAATTCTTCCCACATGTCCCACAGTAAAAACGTTGTCATCCAGTCCCAGCTCCTGTCGTTTTTGCTCACGGAGCATGGGGGAAAAGCGGAACAAATTGGTGTCGATGGCATTATTGTGGATCTTAACCATTCCGCTTTTATAAGTATGCTTGCCCCAAACCCATTTGGCCGCATCTACACCACAGGCTGCAAGATGTGTAGCCAGCATTTTTGTTGCCGCAGTAAATACTTTACGGATACACTTCTGCTTGAAATTTTCCTGTTCGTATGCAATATGTGCGTGGACGATGCGTGTCCGGATGCCACAATTTTTGGCACACAGAAGAGCCAATGCTCCCTTATATCCCAAATGCACATGAACCGCATCGTATTTGTTTTCGGTCAATATTTTTTTCAGTGCATTATAATTGGCCTTTATGCCGGCACTCTGTCTGGGAATCCGATAGATATGGCTGCCCAGTGCCGCAATATCACGCTCCAAAATGCCAATTTTGTTGTTGTCCACAATGGCAAAATCGAACTGAATGTCCTTGATCCGGCTGCAATAATTCAGCAGATACCGGTCAATGCCGCCACCATCCAGATCTACACATACTTCCAAAATCCTCATATTTGTCTCCCGTGATTGATGATTAAGGTCAGCACTTGACGCCAACTGTCTTCTGTCTGGTTTTGAACAGCAGTTACAGGTTTTCGCTGAATGTTTCCGTCGATGACCTGCTTCATCAGGTCAGCAAGTTCCTCAGGGCGGAAGGGGTCGAAGAAATATCCGTTTTCGTAGCCATCCAGCAGTTCCCGGGCAAAGGGGGTATCTGCCGCCAAAATGACAGTGCCCACCTTTCGGGCTTCTGCCAATGGATAGCCAAAGGTCTCCATATAGGAAGGAAACACCAGCGTACTTGTTGCATAATGCTCCAGCACCTGCTCATAGGGAAGCCTGCCCACACAGTGGATATTTCCCCGGCTGTCTTTCTCGGGGAGGGTCAGTGTAACGGTATGATCCAAGCCCTTCTGTGTCAGCAGTTGGCTTGCCTTTATAACGGCACCGTTATTTTTATAGCTTTGAGGGCTGGTAGGATAAAAGAACCGTTCCTTTTGGAACACGGAAGTGTCAGCACAAGCGTCAATACTTTTGACATTGGGCGTAACCTTTACCACCTTATCCGGCTGCAAACGGCAACGATCGCAAACCGCCTGATGCATCCACCGGGTCTGCACGATCACCCGATCGCTCTTTTTCGCGGATAGCTTAATGATCGCACCGATCAGGTGCTGATAAACCGCAAGCTTTCGTTCTCCTTTTTTGAAAAAGGAGTATTTCTTTATGTGTTGAAAAGGGATCGATTGATGGATAAAGGTCAATTGAGGCACCTTTAATCCAAATGTAATGATATTCTGCAAAGAGAAAACCACATCCGGTTTCAATTCGCCAATGAATTTTTTGCCGGTGAAGAAATCAAACTGCAGCTTTTTTAAGCCGCTGGCTTTGACATCCTTTAACACCTTGATCTTGATGTTGTCGGTCTCTTCCAGCAGATGGTCTCCCAGCAGGAAGATCCACTCATTTTCCCGGTCGTTCTCCCTGACACAATTATAAAATTCCTTTAAAACCGTCAGAGCTCCGCCGGTGCTGGCAGCAATATCATTGACTACGATCCTCATAGCTTTTGTTCCTTTACTTCAGGGCATCCATAATGATTTGGGCAGCTTTTTGTGCCGTATAATGTTCCTGCAGATAGTCGAATCCGGCCTGTCCCAGTACAGTCAGGTCACTTTCAATAGCCTTTTGCACACAGCAGGCGAACCCTTCGCTGTCGTCACTTCCACACCACCAGCCAAAGCCGCCCTCCACGATTGACTTTCCTATATCTGTGTTGGGATCGGTACAGGCCAATACAGGCAGCTTTGCCTGCATATAAGTCAGAAGCCTGCTGGGGAAGTTGGGAATGGTAAACCTGTGATCCAGGAAAATAAGCCCTACATCGCAGGCGGTCACCATCCGGTCATAATCCTCTTTGGGAAGCTTTTTCATCAGCTTCATATTCCCGGGATTTTCTTTCTCAAACCATCCACGGAGCTTACTGAACTCTGTTCCGTCACCAACGATCAAAAAATACGCATCGGGATTTTCTTTTTGTTTTTTCAGGCATTCCAGTATAAACGGGATTCCCTGGGGTTTGCCCAG
>JAZNZG010000273.1:0-9262 GCA_045594825.1 Faecousia sp.
TTACCGGCCTCGTAGTTGATGCCGCTGTCGCTGATGTCGAAGCCGTAAGTAGCAACGATCAGATCCCACAGATCCTGCTCAGTTGCGTCAGCTTCCAGGCCGAAGCCCCAGTTGGCAGCCCAAGTAGCAACGGAGTCTTCTTCGGTGTTGTAGCCATAGCCGACCAGGTAGCCCTTGATGCCGTTAACGAACTCGATACCGGCAGTATTGAATGCAGCCCAGAAAGTGTTATACTGCTCTTCGGTAAAGTAATCGTTAGCAACATAGCCCTCGTTGCCGGCAGCCAGGACCAGGTTCAGGCGGGATTCCATGCCGGAGCGGTATGCTTCCAGGCCTTCGATGGGCATGGAGTACAGAGTCATGATGCCATCGTAAGTGGGATCCAGGGGTACGTACAGGGAGAAGATGACGTCGTCGATGTCCATTTCGGTGCCATCGGAGAACTTAACGCCGTCCTTCAGGGTGATGTCGTAGTAAACGGTGCCGTCAGCGTTCTCGGTGATCACGCAGTCAGCAATACCGGTGTAGGTGTAGTCGGTGCCGTTGTAGGGACGGACTTCACCTTCGATGCCGTTGTAAACGACAGCGCCTTCACGGTCGGTGCCCAGCAGGCCAACATTGACCAGGCTCAGGACATCGTTTTCGTAGGCGTTGGTGTAGAAGAAGGGGGAGAACTTGCCGTCGAAGTTCTGAGTGCCGATAACCAGAGTCTCGGGAGTGTCGTCAACTTCCTCAACGGGCTCGTCAACAGCAGGAGCGTCGACAGCGGGCTGGTCAGCAACGGGTTCGTCAGCAACAGGGGCGTCATTATTGCCACAGGCAACCATACCCATAACCATGACCAAAGCCAGCAGTAATGCAATAAGCTTTTTCATTTTTTTACCTCCAAATATTCTTTATTTCACCGGGTGGGCTGTACCCGGAAAATAACAATTCAATGACCCATCATGTTCACCGGGGCGTCAGACCCGGTGACGGGTATTTTGTTTTTCGGGGAGAAAAACAAAATTTTTAAGTATCCACTTCCTGTGTATTGGCCAGCTTCCGGTACCGCAGCAGCAGGATGCTGACAACCAGTGCCAGGAACAGGCACACCACACTGAAGATCTCATTTGCGGCGATACCATTTATAATAAAATGGATCACGCTTCCCAGACAGCCTGCAGCGATAAACACCACCAGGGTCACGGAAGCCCCGCGGATCCGCTTATCTGTCTTGTCCCGATGTTCACGGATAAAGGGCGTCTGTGTCATCTTCAGCCGCCGGGCAGCTGCCAAAAGCAGATACAGCGGCACCAGCGTACAGACAATCGGCAATATCACATATACCGTACGGCCCAGCCGGGTATTATCCAGCAGCATAGGCAGCAGGAGAAGAAAAACCCCGCCGCTGCACAAAAGCAGCAGGCGACGCAAGTGCAGGATCTGTTCTGCCGTTTCGGTGAAGGCGAAATATTTACCCTGATAAATCGGCTCGGATTTCACTTTTCCGTTGGGCAATATGTGCTCTTCCAGCCGGTAATCGGATGCATATTTTCTGCCTGCCATAGGGTCACCACTCCAAAAAACAGCATGTGTTCCTCCGGGGAATACATTTGTTTTCCGCGTAGGGACTGATAAGTATACCAATTGTATCATTTTTTTAAGAAATAATCAACAAAATTATAAGAAATTTTGCGACTTTTTTCAAAAAATTTAAATTTTTAGTGCAATTACCCATAAAAACCGCTATGCTTTTTCTTTTCTCTCAGCAATCTGCCCAAAAATTTTTGAACAAGATTTTAATGTGTCCGTGACAGGCGTGCGTTTTTTGTATAAATATTTTTCTGGGGTGGATATTATGTGTTTTTTTAACGGCTCATAACTTTCCTTGTCGGAAAATTTTGGGCTTCTGCCACCATAAATAAGGCTTTCCTCCTCTATGAAAATGGCCGTTTTTCTTTGTTAGTATATCCTCCAATGGCGGCACTATGTATAAAATATCCCGCCGGGCTGCCGGCGGGATCCGCTTTTATTTGGTCACAAACAGCACACCGTACACACCGGGACCTGCGTGGGCACCGATGGTGGGACCCACCTGCAGGCGGCCACTGCTTTCAAAGCCCGCCGCTGCCAGCTTCTTTTCGAAAGCCTCTGCGTTTTCCGTTCCGCAGGTACAGAGGGTATATAAAGGAAACCGCTCATCCAGCCGGCTGTCCTTAAGCTTTGTAAGAATGGACTGCATGGCCCGGGGTAGACCGATGGCCTTGCTGCCGGCATTTACGGTACCTTCGGCTGTCAGGGTAATGATGGGCTTGATGCCCGCGATCTCACCTACTGTGGCAGAGGCCCGGCTCAGCCGTCCGCCCTTGTACAAATATTCCAAAGTGTCCAGGCCTGCCAGGACCTTGACCTTTGTCTTCAGCTCTTCACACTGCCGGGCGATCTCTGCCGCGGATACGCCGGCATCGGCCTGCTGCCTTGCAAACCTTGCAAGCACCGCGATCATGTGGGTAACGCCCAGGGTATCAACAATATAAATACCGTCATAGTCCACCATGGATTTTGCGATCACGGCACTTTGATACGTACCGCTTAAGGCCGAAGAAAGCAGCAGGCAGAGCATCTGGTCGCCGGATTCCTTCACCTTTTGGAACGCCTCCGCGAAAGCCTCCGGAGAAGGCTGGGAGGTCTTGGGAAATTCCCGGGAGGTGGTCAGCAGCTCATAAAACCGGTCTGCGTCCAGATCCACACCGGCCTGATAATCCTTGCCCCCGATGCTCACGGTCAGGGGAATACATACATCAAAGATCCCATCCTCTTTTCTGCAATCAGAGGAGGAATCCACCAAAATTTTAATCATTGTCCTTTTCCTTTCTCCCGGAAGGGATGCCGTCCTTGCTTAGCTTCTGCAGGTTGCAGGTGATCAATTCCAGTGCCTCATAAAAAACCTGCCGTTTATCCTCAGACAGACCGCGGCTGGCGTGTTCCACGGCAGCACCCGCTGTCTGATTGATCTGTTCTGCCAATGCATTTCCTTCGGCAGTCAGCTTCAACAGGGCACGGTATGCCTTGCCGTCCACATCCTGACGGGTCACCAGGCCCTTTTTCTCCAGCACAGCCATGGTGCGGGAAACATCCGCCTTGTCCCGGCTGCACAGCTCGCCCAGCTGGGCGGCGGTGATGCCCTCAGGGCAGCGATACAATGTGGTAAAATATACGGAAGAAGAACCGCTGAGGCCGTAACGCCCCATCTCTTCACCGGCGATCCGGTGCCAGCACCGGGAAATTTCCGAAATGGCATAAGAAAACCGTTCAAATCGCTGGACCATTTTGCCCTCCTTGATAAGATGTTGATTTGTCAACTTCACGCAGTATAGCACACACTTGTTGATTTGTCAACGATTATGTAATGAAGCACCCCCGGCCATAGGCACCCGCCCAA
This sequence comes from Faecousia sp., assembly GCA_045594825.1. Classification (GTDB taxonomy): domain Bacteria; phylum Bacillota; class Clostridia; order Oscillospirales; family Oscillospiraceae; genus Faecousia. The sequence goes on from JAZNZG010000273.1 coordinate 3,425, forward strand.
AAAAGGCGGGTGTGCATGGGAATTTATGCACACCCGCCTAAAGTCTTTACTTTTTCAAAACACAGCTTGTATAGGCAATGGTTTGAGGACCGTAGTAATATTTTACATTGTTGGCCCTGCAGACCTCCAGCACCAGCATGCCGTAAGCCTCCATGGACGCCATCTGCTTTTCCGGAAAACGGCAGGGGGCATCGGGGTATGTACACTCCTTGCAGTGGGTGCAGCAGCCGGCTCCCAGGATGAGGATGTTGGGATCCTCGGCCAAAAGGAGCTCCTGCAGCTCCAAAAGCTGCCGTTTATGGTCTTCCTCGGTCTGCATCATGGTCTCTGCGTCGAAGTCGTCCTCCAGATGCCCCACGGTCTGGATCAAAATGCCGCAGCTGTATTCCTTCAGACGCTGCCGCAGCTGCTCCAGCTCTCCGCATCCGGGAGGACAGCTCCACCGCTTATTGTACATGCCGCAGGTGTTGGCCTCACACATGTCCCGCACCTCCTGCTTCAGCTCCAGGGTGGATACCTGCAGAGGGGCTGCCTGGGTAAAGCCCACAGCCTTTGCTTTTTCACACATGGCTTCAATCGTCATCGTCTTCCTCCTCAAAACACAAGGCATCCACAAACCGGTCCTGGAACTGGGGCAGGGAAGCCAGCTCCAAAAATTGCGTGTCCCGTGCCAGCTCCCGGCTGTACTGATACTCCGCCTCGCTCAAGGCACTGAGCTTGGCTCCCTCACCGGCAGCATTGCCAATGGGACGGATCTTTTCCTGTAGGCAGGGCGGGATCATTCCGATCCGGCAGGCAGAGACCGGATCCATGTAATTGCCGAAAGCACCGGCCAGCAGCACGGAACGGATGTCCTCCACATCCCTGTTAAGATATTCACACATCAGCTCCACGCCTGCCCGGATAGCACCCTTGGCAAGCTGCACCTCCCGGACATCCTGCTGGGTCAGCACCACATCCGTATCAGCCAAACGGAATGTGCCGCAGGCCATACGGCCGGAGGGAGAAATATCCTCCGTTTCCAACAGACAGGCCACCATATCCAAAAGACCGGAGCCGCACAGACCCACCGCCTTGCCTTCACCGATAACATGATACCGCAGCCGGCCGTTTTCCAGCCATACCCGGTCCACCGCACCGGTGGCACCCCGCATGCCGCAGGAAATTTTCGCACCCTCAAAGGCAGGACCGGCAGCGGTGGAGCAGGCGATCCGGCGTTCCCGGTCGCCCAGGACCATTTCGCCGTTGGTGCCGATGTCGATCATCAATGTCAGCTCGTCCTGTTTATCAAACCGGGTGGCTGCCATACAGCCCACGGTGTCGGCACCTACAAAGCCCGCGATGTTGGGCAGGACCCGCACCACACCTTCCGGGTGGATGGGCAGCATCCCCTTGGCAGGCACCGTCATTGCATGGGCCACATTGGGCATGTAGGGCGGAACGGTAAGGGGCTTGGGGTCAATGCCCAAAAGCAGATGGTGCATGGCCGTATTGCCCACCACAGCAGCCAGACCGATCTGTGCGGGATCGATGTTCGCCTTGGCTGCGGTCTCCAGGGTCAGTTCCCCCAACGCGGCAATAATGGCCGTCTGCAGTTCATCGGTGCCTGTCATCATCACATGCTGGATGCGGCAGATCACATCCGCACCGAATACCCCCTGTGGATTCAAGCCGCTTGCCTGAGAAAGCAGGTCGCCCGTTATTCCGTCCAGCAGATAGGCAACAACCGTGGTGGTTCCGATATCAAAGGCCAGCACATAGGGATTTTTGCCGTCCGCGGTTACCTTCGCGGTCAAACCGGCGGTAAGGATCACCGTTTCCCCCTTTTGGGGCAGCTCCACCGCCCCGTCCTGCTCCACAAGGGTCTGACAGGCCAGGACTTCCTTGCCGTTCCAGATTACCTTGCACTTGCCGCAGGTGCCTTTACCGCCACAGGGGGCATCGGGTCCGTAGCCGGCAGACCGCAGGGCCTCCATAAGATTGGAGCCTGCCGGGACTTCTGTGGCACAGCCTGCATTCTTTATGTATACCTTCATATTCTTGTCTCCTCGCCTGCGGCTATGCTTGAAAATACCCGCTTGTACATATCCTCCACCGCGGCACTGAACATCAGATTGCGGTCCGTATTCCGGGGATAGCTCACATACAGCTGCCAGCGGCAGTCCTTTTCCAGGCTCACCCATTGCAGCCCCTCCAAATTATTGGGGATCAGACACTTAGGGAGCACCATGGCACATTTGCCCGCCCTGGTCAGCTCCAGCAGACGCCCGGTATCGTGGCCCCGGTAGCGGAGGGAAACGCTGTTTTCGTGGCAGAAGGCTTTTGTCTGGCTGTCATCCTGCCCGGCAAGGGGGATCCAGGACAGATCCGATGGCTCCACGCTATGCAGTTCCTTCTGCTCCCGGATCAGAATACCAAAGGGGGAGCTGATGATCTGCCGCGTGATAAACAGCGGGTCCTGGAGCCGGCCGGTGGTGACGATCACATCCGCCTTATGCTCCATGAGCAGCTGCCGGCAAAGCTCCTCCGGCTGCTCTTCATAAGAAATATCCGCGTTGTGCTGCTTGTCCCGATAATCCAAAAGCTGCTGCTCCAGCAGCTGTACCGTACCAACGGAAAACGCGATCCGGATCCGCTGGTGATACCGGGCACCGTAAGAAAGCATTTGGCTGCGGACACTGTCCAGCTCCGTTACCAGGGTGTGTATGCGTTCATAGAACATGACGCCAGCCGGGGTCAGAAAGGCACCGTTGGAGTCACGCATAAACAGGCTGACCTTCAGCTCCTCCTCCAGCTGGGACACGGATTTGCTGATGGCCTGCCGGGACACAAAAAGCTTTTCCGCCGCACTGACAAAGCTGCGGGCATCCGCCACAGCCAAAAAATACCGAAGCTGCCGCAATTCCATGGCGGGCCTCCTTCCTGGTCTTTTTTTCCATTGTACCACAGGGGCAAAACCATTTCAATAACATTCGTTGCAGGGGTGCAACTAATTTTTGCATCAACCGCAATTTCCCTGTGCTTTTCACTGTTTTTTTGGCATGGTATAGTAATTTTGTCCGTGGGCATATGCCGTCGGACCGATCATGATAAAAAATTATTTTTACATAACAGGGGGAAACTATTATGTCTAAGCTCACAGAACTGACTCTGGCTGTGGAAAACGGCAAATCCAAGCAGGTTGTTGCTCTGGTGCAGGAAGCACTGGATGAGGGTCATGCACCCATCGACATCCTCAACGAAGGCATGGTCAACGCCATGGCAAATATCGGTGAGAAGTTTAAGAGAAACGAAGTGTTCGTTCCCGAAATGCTGGTTGCCGCAAGAGCTATGAAGAAGGGCGTTGCTGTTCTGAAGCCCCATCTGGCAGGCGACAGCACCACCAAGCGTGGTAAGATGATCATGGGCACCGTTTTCGGTGATCTGCATGACATTGGCAAGAACCTGGTCGTCATGATGATCGAATCCACCGGTTACGAAGTTGTTGACCTGGGCGTGGATGTTCCCATCGACCACTTCATGGAAGCTGCTTCCGATCCCGAAGTCAATGTGGTGGGCCTTTCTACTCTGCTGACCACCACCATGGCTTCCATGAAGGAAGCTGTCGCTGCTCTGAACGCACATCCCCGCCGGGGCGAATTCAAGATCATGGTTGGCGGTGCCCCCATCACCCAGGCTTTCGCCGTCGAGATCGGTGCTGACATCTACACCGCTGACGCTGCTTCCGCAGCCGAAGCTGCCAAGGCCGTTTCCAAGACCTAAGCTTTACCGTTACCCGGAGGTTTTGATATGAAGCGTAATATGAATCAATGGATCGACGAGACCATCGCCTCCGAGAAAAAAGGCGGTTTTTTGGTCTGTTCCTTCCCCGCCATTCAGAAAATGGGCATTACCGTCAAGGAACTGATCTCCTCCTCTGACATTCAGGCAAAGGCCATGAAGCTGGTGGCTGACGAATGCCCCGATGCTGTCTGCTCCGTGAGCATGATGGACCTTTCCGTGGAGGCTGAGTGCTTTGGCTCCACCATCCGCTTCTCCAACAACGAAGTGCCCACTGTTCTGGGCGGCATCATTACCGACGAGGACGAGGCCGACGAGTTGGAGATCCCCGAAGTCGGTGCAGGCCGCACCCAGATCTATATCGACGCCATCGAAAAAGCTATGGAGCTGATCACCGACCGTCCTGTTCTGGCAGGCGTCATTGGCCCCTTCTCCCTGGCCGGCCGTCTGTTGGATGTTTCCGAGGCTATGGCCCTGTGCTATGAAGAACCGGAAATGGTAGAGACAGTCCTTGAAAAGTGTACTGCTTTCCTTATTAAGTATATCAACGCCTATAAGGCCGTTGGTGCCAACGGCGTGGTGATGGCAGAGCCTTTGGCAGGCATGCTCTCTCCCAAGCTGGAAAAGGAATTCTCCGCTCCCTATGTGAAGCGGATCATCGAAGCCGTTCAGGACGACAGCTTTGTGGTGTGCTACCACAACTGCGGCGACAACACCGTTCTGCAGGCAGGCTCCATCGCCGAAAACGGCAGCCGTCTGCTCCATTTCGGTAACTCCATCGATATGGCCGATATGCTGCCCCTGATCCCCGGACACATCCTGTGCATGGGCAATGTTGATCCTGCCAACCAGATCAGCAGAGGCACGCCCGAATCCGTTAAGGCTGCCACCAAGGAAGTCATGGAGAAGTGCTCCGGCTACAAGAATTTCATGGTGTCCTCCGGCTGTGATGTTCCTCCCGCAAGTCCTTGGGAAAACATCAAGGCCTTCTACGAGGCTGTCAACGAATTCAACGCCTAAGCTTTTAAATCCTGCCACAGGCCCCACGGCCTGTGGCTTTTTCTGTCAAAAAAGAAACCTGCCATTGACAACGCCCCGGCTTTTTACTAAACTGTATTTAAGGTAGTATGGCTACTGTACTGATTGTTTAAGGAGGTAATCCCATGGCAATTGTCCGTTTTGGTCAGCTGGGAAAGCTGAAGAAAGAAAAGATCGACGAGTATGTGGAGCTGCATGCCAACACCTGGCCCGGTGTGCTGAAGACCATTACCGAATGCAACCTGCAGAACTACAACATCTTCCTGCATGGCGATCTGGTGTTCTCCTATTATGAATATGTAGGCGAGGACTATGACGCAGATATGGCAAAAATGGCTGCCGACCCCGTTACCCAGGATTGGTGGACACACACCCATCCTTGCTTTGAGGAGTTTGCCATTGACCCGGCCAGCGAATTCTATCATGATATGAAACCCATCTTTTTTCACAAATAAGGAGGAATAAATATGAGCTACGGTAAGAAAGTCTGGATCTTCCCTGATGCAGAACTGCCCCCCGAGGGTGCCAATCTGATCCCCGGTCACGAGTCTGTAATCATCACCAATGTTTCCGACGAGCCTGCACAGGTCAAGTTCACCCTGCTGTACGAGGACAAGGATCCTGTCAGCTTCATGGCTGAAGTAGGTGCAAAGCGTGTACGCTGCCTGCGTACCAACCGCGAGTGCGACTTCGGTGCTTACACCGCTGATTTCGGCGTGCAGTATGCCATCATGCTGGAAAGCAACGTTCCCGTTGTTGCCCAGTACGGCCGTGCCGAACCCAGAGCCGTCAACTTCTACACCACCCCCGGCTACTGCGAATAAGCGGCAAGCCCGTTGGTATCGCTACATCGTATAAAATATATTTTGGAGGACTGTTAAATGGCAAGAATTTGTATCCCCGATTACGAGTATAAGGAAAGAGTGAAAAAGTGTGCCGCCATCCTGGTCCGGGAAGGACTGGATGTTCTCATCGTCAACGGCAACGAGGCTGACTATGCCAACCCCCGTTACTTCTCCG
>JAZNZG010000274.1:0-3228 GCA_045594825.1 Faecousia sp.
GCAATACGCTTGCCCTCGATGGTATCGTTCTCATGTGCCAGAACTTCCTGCAGGTAGTATACTGCACCGTAGCCGGTTGCCTCGGGACGGATCAGGGAGCCGCCGTAGCTGAAGCCCTTACCGGTGAGAACACCATTCTCCCAAACGCCCTTCAGGCGGCGGTACTGGCCGTACAGGTAGCCGATCTCACGGCCGCCAACACCCATGTCACCGGCGGGAACGTCGATGTCGGGTCCAATGTAGCGGTACAGTGCAGTCATGTAGCTCTGGCAGAAACGCATGACTTCTGCGTCGGACTTGCCGGCGGGATCGAAGTCAGAGCCGCCCTTGCCGCCGCCCATGGGCAGGCCGGTCAGGCTGTTCTTAAAGGTCTGCTCAAAGCCCAGGAACTTAATGACACTGGGGGTAACATTTGCCTGGAAACGCAGGCCGCCCTTGTAGGGGCCGATGGCACCGTTGAACTGGCAGCGGTAGCCGATGTTGGTGTGAGCCTGGCCGTTGTCGTCGGTCCACACAACACGGAAGGTAAACATACGCTCGGGTTCCACCATGCGGGTCAGCAGGTCAGCCTTTTCGTACTCGGGATGCTTGTCGATCATGGGAGCGATAGAGGAGAAAACCTCTTCCACGGTCTGACAAAACTCGGGCTCGTTGGCATGCTTCTTCTTGACGTACTCAATTACGCGTTCAACATAGGCATTCATTTTAAATTACCATCCTTTTTATTATATTATCGGATTGAAACGCATTCCTGCGTTGGAATTACACAGTTATAGTTTGGATAAGTACCATGTCTCGCTGTGGCCGGTACTTTGGCCGGGTAAAAGGTTGGCATTGACGCCAAGGGTTTCCAGTTCCGTAAACTGTTTGCACATATAAAGCTCAAAATTGCATCCGTTATCTGGATGCTTACATAATTCATCCGTATCGAACAACAGTGTAAATCGCTGGCCCTTGTTTTCAAATACTGCCTTACCTTCAATGCAGTACAGGCCGATCTTCAGATAGTCCTCAATGGGCATATAACGGGCTGTCAGCTGCTCTTTCGCAAAGCACAGTCGCTGATCGTGGAGATTGGTATCAGACCAAAGGGAAACTACGCGGTGCGGTGTATACCCCTGGCGGTCAAGATTTGTAAAGCAGATAGTAGCAACGCCGCCGGCATCCAGGGTGTTCACACCCCAAGACGCACCGAAAATCGGCTCATCTGTGACATTTTCCACAGACTGAGTCAGCTTCACACCTCCATCCGGCAGGAATTCAATACACAGATGCTTGCGAATACCTAAAATGGGATCCACAGCCTGGGTAACAGTCACTTCCTCTGCCCGAATCTCATAAGAAACAGGTGCATTATCCGGGTAATAGCTGTCATCACTTTCCGGAGTCATCCAAATACGGTGACCGCCGTAAAGCTTCCAGCCGCCCTCGGTAATATAGCCATCGGACAAGTCTGCAGGCTGTACATAGAAAAGGTTTTCGCAACCGCAGCAGGACATATGTACTACGCGGATTCCAAAATCCAATGCTACGCCGATCTCGATTTTCCCATCTGTAAGCCATAAGACCTTACCCCATTGGGCAGTATCCTTTACGGAGCTATGCACACTACTTCCCTCCTGTTTGGAAACAGGGGGGCGGCGTTTTGCCGCCCCCCAACTGTTGTTCGGGTACTAAATCAAGTTGCAGGACAGCTATTATGCAACACCCATCAGCAGTTCCATGACGTACATTTCCAGCTTCTCGAAGTTCTGCTCCTTGACGCAAGCAGCCTGGTATTCGTAGTCGAAACGCTTTACCTTCTCCAGCAGCAGTTCGAAAATACGCTTGGAGTTGATCAGGTGGCGGAAGCAGTCCTCATCGGGCTGAGTACGCAGAGCCTTGACATCAAGGCCGACACACTCGAAGTTGCCGCGGTCACCAAAGTTGTTTTCATACAGGACCTGAAAAGTGTTGAATGCATTACGCAGGTTCTCAACACCGAAGGTCTTGTCCTGATCGTAACGGATGCCGTTCTGGTCGTTCAGGTGAACGCCCCACAGCTTGTTCATAGCCAGAGCAAAGCCCATGTCGTTGGCGGGATCCAGGCCAGCCAGGACAGAGTGAGCAGTTTCAATGCACAGACCGACACGGGAAGGATCGACAGTGCAGGCACCGATTGCCAAAGCATGACCGGCAGTACCGGCGATGGAACGGTCAACGGGCTCATTGGGCTTGGGCTCAACAAGGATCAAAGCATCTTCACGATACTTCAGAATCTGGTTGAAAGCATCGATCAGGTTGTTGGTCATATCAACAGGGCTCTTGGACTCTGCACACAGGGTGCCTTCACGAGCCAGCCACAGCTGGATCTTATTGGTGCCCAGGGCTTCAGCGATGTCACAGGATCTCTGTGCACGCCACATAGCGAAGTCACGATCTTCCTTCAGAGAAGCGGTGAAGCCACCGTCGTTGGTACGCTTGTCGAACCACAGACGAGGAGCAACAAACTCTGCAAACAGGCCGTACTTATCCAGCTCAGCCTTAACGTCCTTTGCATAGTTGATGATCTGCTTCTCGGTCATGTTGTTCATGTCCGGTACTGCGTCGTCATCATGGAACTGAACGCCGTGCAGACCGATCTCTGCGTACTTCTTAATCTTCTCTTCAAAGGGGACGGACTTACGGTTGCCGGGACCAAAGGTCTCATTACCTTCATGCACGTTCCAGGGACCAGCGGTAAAACGGAAAGTTGCCATAGTTTATCTTCCTTTCAGTATTATAAAATGTTATTTTGGGAGATTCCCACAGTTATTGTCATCATGACACAGTTCTAAACGATAATCAAATATTTGTTGCGATTCACAACAGACAATGTTGCTGTTTTACAAAGTTTGTATAAACAACACAAATCAAACGATTCGCTTTTGTTCTATTTTACTTATCGCAAAACCAGGCCACGCAGTGACCAACTCAGATAATGGGTTTCAGCGTTGCAGCCTTGAGGGCGTCTGCCGCACGGCGGAGTTCTGTAACCGTTGCACCGGAGAGGATCTTCCCATACATGGCAAGGATCAGCTTTGCAAGATCACTTTCTGCGTCCAGTCCGGACACCTCACGCAGCACCTGCTTTGCCGCATCCATCCCCTGCTCCAGGTTCTCGGCTTCGTTGATGTAGCGATGCAGACCGGCAGCGGCACCCACAGTGATATAAGCAGGGGTGACACCCTGCTCCAAAGCCAGTAAGGA
>JAZNZG010000275.1:0-2889 GCA_045594825.1 Faecousia sp.
GCAAGCAACTCCTTGGCTCACAGAACGACATGGCTACGATCCGACTTAATACGGACAGGAAGTACCATGTAGGCATAATCCTGCTTGTCGTCCACAGGGGTCAGCACGATGGGGCTCAAACCATTGGTCAGCTCCAGCACCACCTCATCTCCGGGAATGGCACGCAGAGCATCAGAAAGATACCGGACATTAAAGCCGATCTCCAGCTCCTTGCCGTCGCCGGCAATGGCACAGCGGTCCTCGGCGGCACCGATGGTGGTGTTGGTACGCAGCTGCAGCACCTGGTCAGAAAATACACAGCGGACAGGGCTCTTGTATTTTTCGGAAACGATCAGACCCACACGCTCAATGGAAGAAGCCAGATCATAAACATTGGCGGTCAGCTTTACAGGGCAGTTTGTGGGAACGACTCTTCTCCAATCCAGGAAATCACCCTCCAGCAGGCGGCAGATCAAAGTTGCATCGCCCATCTGGAACAGAATGTGCTTGCTGCCCAAAGTGAATGCCACATCCTCATCGGAATCCTGAAGGATCTTTTCCACTTCCTTCAGACCCTGAGCGGGAACAACAAAGGACAGATTTCTGCCGGTGGCTTCCTGGGTGTGGTAAGTTCTGCGGGCAAGACGGAATCCGTCCACTGCGATGGCAGAGACCTTGTCATCCTCCACTTCAAACTTCACACCGGTGTGGATGGGACGGCCCTGGTTCTCAGAAACGGCAAAAATGGTGCCGGAAATCAGCTCCTTCAAAGCACTCTGGGGGATCTGAATGCTGCGGCCGCTGCCTACATCGGGCAGCTCCGGATAGTCATCTGCGGATTCCGCGGAAATGGTGAAGGAGGCATAGCCTGCCCGGATGGATACCTTATAATTGTCATCCACCACAACGGTGACAGGGCCTTCCGGCAGGCGGCGGATAATGTCCCCGAAGAGCTTGGCAGGCAGGATACAGGAGCCGGCATCGGTGACCTCTGCATCGATCTGATAGGTGATGGCAGTTTCCATATTATAGCCGGTAAGGCTCAGGCCGTTTACAGCCTGGCACAGGATACCCTCGATGGCGGACAGTGCACTTTTCTGTGCAACGGCTCTGCCGGTGATATTCAGTCCCATTACCAGCATACTTTTTTCACAGGTAAATCTCATAACCAATACCTCGTTTCTTGTAAAATAATTAAATATATATTTTTTAGATAATTTAGGTAGTATTAGTAGCCGTAGAGGAAAAATATGTGGAAAACCCGGTTTTCTCTTACAGCCGCAACGACTTTTTTTCCACAGCCCTTATGTGGGATTTTATAACTTTTCAACAGGGGGCGGGAAAGGATTTTTTCTCCCGGTTTTTCAACAATTTACTTTTCCCTTTTCCACATGGCCTGTGGAAAAACGGCGACTTGATGCTTATAAGCAGGAATTGATGTTTGCGGTAATATCCCGGATGTGGTTTTGCAGGGTCGTATCGCCGCTCTTAACGGCGGTCTCCACCTTTTTAATGGAGTAGAGCACCGTGGAGTGGTCCTTGTTTACTTCCCGGCCGATGTCCGGGGTACTGAGGTTGGTCAGATTCCGGATCAGGTAAATGGCCACCTGGCGGGCCTCGGCGGTGCCCTTGTTTTTCAGCGTGCCACGGAGGGTGGATTCGTCGATGGAATAGAACTTACAGACCTGGCTGATGATCAGACTGGGTGTGGGCAGGGCGTTGCCCTCGCTCTTGAACATGTCGGCGATGGCCCGTGTCACATTTTCCAGCGTCAGCTCCATACCGTTCAGATCCACATAAGCACGGAGCTTCTTTACCGTACCCTCAATCTGCCGCACATTGTTGGTGACATTGTTGGCGATGTAGTCACATACATCGTCTCCCAGCTCCAGTGCCAGAGAGTTGGCCTTGTTCTTTATGATGGCCATTCGGGTCTCGTAGTTGGGAGGCTGGATATCTGCCAGCAGGCCCCACTCGAAACGGGTACGCAGACGGTCCTCCAGTGTCAGCATATCGCTGGGCTTCCGGTCGGAGGTCATGACGATCTGTTTGTTTTCTTCGTAAAGCTTGTTGAAGGTATGGAAAAATTCTTCCTGGGTAGATTCCTTACCGGCGATAAACTGAATATCATCGATGAGGAACAGGTCGGCTTCCCGGTACTTGTTGCGGAACTCAATGTTCTTACCGGTTTGGATGGCGGTGATCAGCTCATTGGTAAACTGGTCACCCTTGATATACACGATATTGACATTGGGATTCTGCTTGCGGATGCCGTTGGCGATGGCATACAGCAGGTGGGTCTTACCCACGCCGGGAGGGCCGTAAATAAACAGAGGGTTGTAGACCTGACCGGGTGTATTGCTGACAGCGATGGCGGCACCGTGGGCAAAACGGTTGGAAGGACCAACCACGAAGTTTTCAAAGGAAAACTGGGGATTAAAATCCATGATGGTACTTCTTGTTCCCTTGGAGCGGTATGCGTTCAGCTCCTCATCACCGAAAACCAGGAGCTTGGCATCGGAATTAAAGATGGTTTTCAGTGCATCTTCAATGTAGCTGGTGAACCGGCGGCGGATCACATCCCGACGCAGCTCAGAGGGGGAGTATAAGATCAGCTGTTCCTCGTTCAGCTCGATGACCTCTGCGTCATCAAAATAAGTGGAGGAAATCGTGGAAACAAGCTGCTCCTCCAGATAGCTGAGGATCTTGGCCCAAACATAAGCAGATGAGTACATACGGTGGGTCTCCTTTCTATAAAAACCCCGGAAAAAACACAGGTCAACAGGGTGAAATTCGGCATAATACCTCACCCTAAATTTTATCATATTTTTATGTAAAAAACAAGGCTTTTTTCCACAGATACAATATAAATAAAGAATTGTGAAAATACTGTGTTTCCTACGCCCGTCA
>JAZNZG010000276.1:0-2164 GCA_045594825.1 Faecousia sp.
TCATAAAAATCGCCCAGCCGGAAAAACAGAATGGCACCGGGATTTTTTTCTTTTATGGCATTGTATTGCTTTTGCATGGGGGTCAGCTCGGCAGGATTTTTAGCCATAGGATTCAGTCCTTTTCAGATAATTGACCGGTAAGGCTCCATGTGGTGGCACCTGTAATGGTAACAGGAGCAAAGCTACCCACCAAAGCCGGATCACCGGGCAGCCGTACCAGGCGGCCGCCTTCGGTACGGGCGGTGAGCAGGTCCTTGTCTGTGCCGTCAATGAGGCACACCATGGTTTTACCGATATAGGCGTTGTGTATTTCTTCGGAAATGGCGTTCTGCACAGCACACAGCCGGTCGAAACGGCGGTTCTTTTCTTCCTTGGTAGTCAGGTCTTCCATGGAAGCGGCAGGCGTGCCTTTGCGGGGGGAGAAGATAAAGGTAAACAGGGAGTCGTATCTTACTTCCCGGATCAGGGAGATGGTCTGTTCAAATTCTTCTTCCGTTTCACCGGGGAAACCGACGATCACATCGCTGGTCAGAACAAGGTCGGGCATGACCTGCTTGGCATACCGGACGGCTTCCAGATATTTCTCCCGGTCATAATGGCGGTTCATGGCTTTCAAAACACGGCTGGAGCCGGACTGGAAAGGCAGGTGAAGCTGCTTGGCGATCTTGGGAGAGGAGGCCATGGTGTCGAAAAGCTTTTTGCCCGCATCCCGGGGATGGCTGGTCATAAACCGTATGCGAAAGTCACCGGGGATCTGGGCAATCATGGCCAGCAGATCAGAAAAGTCCACACCCTGGTTAAGGTCCTTGCCGTAGGAGTTTACATTTTGACCCAGCAGGGTAATATCCTTGACGCCGTTTTCCACAAGGCTGCGGCACTCGGTCAGAATATCCTCATATTTACGGCTTCGCTCACGACCACGGACATAGGGGACGATGCAGTAGGTGCAGAAATTGTTGCAGCCGTACATGATGGACACCCAGGCCTTAAGTCCGTTGTCCCGCTGCTGGGGAAGCCCCTCGGCAATAGAACCCGGTTCGTCTTCTACAAAATAAGTCCGTTTGCCGGTAGTCAGTACCCGGTGGAGCAGTTGGGGGAACTGCCACAGATGATGGGTGGAAAATACGCCGTCCACATGGGGATAGCTTTTCTTGATCCGTTCCACCACATGACCTTGACCGGCCATGCAGCCGCACAGAAAGATCTTCTGACCGGGATGGCGGCGTTTGGTATGGGTCAAAGCACCCAGGTTACCAAACACACGCTGCTCTGCGTGCTCCCGGATGGCACAGGTGTTCATCACCACCACATCGGCACCTTCGGCGGTATTTGTAACAGCGTAGCCGCTTTCCACCAAAATACCCCTAAGCTTTTCCGAGTCCGCTTCATTCTGCTGACAGCCGTAGGTTTCCACATAAGCCTTGGGTGTGATGCCCCGGCCGTGCCAAAGGGCCTGTATCTTATGACAGAAGGACATTTGCTGCTGCAAAGCCTCCTGGGAAATGACAGTTGTTTTTGTATTCATGGGGTTCTCCTTAAAACATACTGATACAGTATAAAATAATAGCATTTTTTTGTCATCTTTGCAATAGCTGGGGAATGTTTTTTCCACACAGAAACACTTTACATGCTGAAAAAACGAAAAGGTTACGAAGATGTAAATATTCCGGAATTTTGCTTGCAATATATAAATGTTCATGGTACACTAATTTGGATTTAGCCCCCCGGATAGGGAGAAAGAGGAATATATATGATTTGTAAAAATTGCAATCAGGAAATATTGGAGCAGACAGAAGTTTGTCCCCACTGCGGTGCAGCTGTGGAACAGGAGGTTCCGGAAACGGTAACGACCGAAAAGCCTAAGGCAAGTGTATGGAAATGGTTGGCATTGGTCGTTGGCGGCATTATCCTGGTGGGTGTGCTGGTCATGGCTGTCCTGTACGGCACCGGTATTATTTCCGCACCCAGCGACCAGCCCGGTGCTGAAAATGCACAGACAGAGCCTGCATTGGAAGAAGATATCGTCGATTCCTACGAAACACGCGTTGCTGACGACGAGACCGCAGCAGCCAACGCAGATGTGGTCGTTGCCACCATGGGTAATAAGGAACTGACCAACGGCGAGCTGCAGCTTTATTATCAAAATCTGATTTATACTTTCTAT
>JAZNZG010000277.1:0-1990 GCA_045594825.1 Faecousia sp.
TGCATTCGACGATCGTCAGCCCGAGTATACTGTTCCCAAGGAAGAGGCTGAAGGCTATAAGAAGATCAAGTCCAAGTCCCGCAGCCCCATCGGCCCCGACGGCAAGCCCGTTTCCAAGATGAAGCTGTACAACCTGCGTGATGCTCTGTCCGAAGTTATTTGGGACCGCTTCTATGAGGATCCCACCATGATCGCTTACGGCGAAGACTGCCGCGACTGGGGCGGTGCATTTGCTGTTTACCGTGGCATGATGGACGCTCTGCCTCACTGCCGTCTGTTCAACTCTCCTCTGGCTGAGGGTGCAATCGTTGGTACCGCTGTTGGTTACGCTCTGTCTGGCGGCCGTGCAATGGTGGAACTGATGTACGCCGACTTCATCAGCTGTGCAGGTGACGAGATCTTCAACCAGATGGCTAAGTGGCAGTCCATGTCCGCCGGCATCCTGAAGATGCCTTTGGTTCTGCGTGTTTCCGTAGGCTCCAAGTACGGTGCACAGCACTCCCAGGACTGGACCGCACTGTGTGCACATATCCCCGGTCTGAAGGTTTGCTTCCCCGCAACTCCCTGGGAAGCTAAGGGCTTGATGGAAACCGCCCTGAAGGGTACTGACCCTGTTGTTTTCTTTGAGAGCCAGAGAATTTACGACGTAGGTGAGCAGTTCCACGAGGGTGGCGTTCCCGAAGAGCGTTACGAAATCACCATCGGCGATACCAACAAGGTTCGCGACGGTAAGGATGTCACCATCCTGACCCTGGGTGCTGTTCTGTACCGTGCAATCGACGCAGCAAAGCAGCTGAGCGAGAAGTACGGCATGGAGGCTGATGTCATCAACCTGCACTCCATGGTTCCTCTGGATTACACCAACATCATCGAGTCTGTGAAGAAGACCGGCCGTGTCGTCCTGGTTTCTGACGCATGTGCCCGTGGCTGCTTCATGAACGATGTTGCCCGCAACATCACCGAGCTGTGCTTCGATTACCTGGATGCACCTCCCGTTGTCATCGGTGCAAAGAACTGGATCACTCCTCCTTTCGAGTTTGACGAGTTCTTCTTCCCCCAGGCATCCTGGATCATCGATGCCATTAACGATAAGCTGGTTCCTCTTAACGGCCATGTCTCCACCACCGGTGCTACCGAGGCTGAGATCATCCGCCGTGCTAAGGAAGGCGTGTAATTCCTCATGGAAATAAAACGCACAGCCAATGCAGGCGTTCTGTTGCGGCTGGATGGAAAAAGTATCCTATTGGACGGTGTTTGTGAAGAGGTAAAACCCTATTTGCCCACACCGGACCGGGAAAGGGAAGAACTGCTGAACAGTCTTCCGGATGCTGTCGCATTCACCCATCATCACAGGGATCACTGCGACGATGCGTTTGTTTCCGCATATCAGAAAACTGCCGCAGGCCCCATTTTGGGGCCTGCGGATATTCCCTTTAGTACGGCTGAAAATGTGACTTTGGGGGATGTGCGGATCACACAGATTCCTACCCGTCATTTGGGTGCTGCAGCCGGTATTGGACATCACAGCTTTATCGTGGAAGGATCCCAGTGTGTTTGGTTTTTGGGCGATGCTGCCCCGGCACAGTTCCGGAAAATGACCCATTTGCCAAGACCGGATGTGCTGATCGCACCCTTTGCCTACGGCATTGGCAGCAGCTGGAAGCTTACTGGGGAACTGGGACCGGATACGGTAGTGTTGGTACACCTGCCCAATAAAGACTGTGACCCTTACGAGTTGTGGGATTCTGTGGAAAAAACCATCGCTTTGGGTAATGGCCCTGCTGTGGTAATCCCGGAGATGGGAGCGACAGTTAACATACCCAACAGAGAATAAAAGAACCACCGATGCAGCTGCATCGGTGGTTTTCTTATTTTGCAGACAGGTCTACGGCTTTCCGCAGAATGGAGAAAGCAGGAATAGGCCGATCCAGTTGCAGATAAAACCGCATTTGAGGCGTCCTGGGCTCCTCCAGGCGATTTCCCTCCAGAT
>JAZNZG010000278.1:0-2688 GCA_045594825.1 Faecousia sp.
CTTGCCCGATAAATGCTTTCATAGGTGGAAAAACCCGCGTGATCCATGAATACATCCTCAGAAGCAATACCGTGATCAACAGCAAACTGCTTCATGGAAGCCACTTCGTCGTATTCTACCCGCCCGTGGTCGCCGCTCATCAGCAATTTGGGGGCGGCACCTAGATCATACAGCTCTACGCCCCGGGTCAGCCGGTCATAAAGCATGCTGCTAGGCTGACCGTCCTCGTTGACCCAGCAGCCAAGCACTAAGATGCAATCCACATCTTCCAGTACAGCAGCATCCTCCGGCTGGAGGATTCGATCCCGGGTCGTTCCTTTTACAATGGCATTTATTATAAATAGTGTACTGATGCCAAGAATGCACAAACACAGAAAAATCCGCAGCAGCTTATGAAAAATCCTTTTCTTTGTTTTCATTTATCTTTCTCCAAATAGATACGACAAAAAGCTTCTTAGAATATTATAGTAATTATAGCACCTTCAATGATTAATTTCAATTCCAATCCACATATTCCTGAATTTTCCGGGGAAACTACCTCAGAGGTGAGTGTATGAAAAAGAACTATCCTGGCGAAATGACGGATGAAAATATAAGCCATATCTTCCGTGATGCGGCGGATTTTATCCGCCGGGAACTGTGCTGTGGCGACTTTACTCTCTATGCCTACGCTATCGATGGATTGATCGCTGCTGCGTATGCCTCCGATTACATTTTCAAGCCCATCACCCAGCACCTGTCGGCTCCTACCATGAAAGAACTTTACCACCGTGCCATGGAGGGCATGATCTACAATAGTGTTGCCGTGCCTTGTACCGATCTGGATCAAATTGCCTTTTTACTGGTAAACGGATTTTGTGTTGTTTTGTTTCCCGGTGCGGGAGCTATCGGCTTTGAGGTAAAGACCCCTGATAAGCGAGGAACAGGTGCACCGGAGGTGGAAAATACCGTTAAGGGGGCAAAGGACGCTTTTGTTGAAACTGTGCGTTCCAACACAAGCTATGTCCGCCGTCATCTTCGCAGCCCGGACCTGCGGATCTACGAGACCCAGGTGGGCAGAAGGTCTCTTACCAATATCAGCATCGTTTGGTTGGATGGAATTACCGATCCTGAGTTGGTGGAACGGATGAAACTGCGTATCCGCTCCATTGATGTAGACGGTTTTTTGTCACCTGCAGCTGTTGAAGAGTATGTCACCGGCTCCCGGGCAACGGCTTTTCCACTTATGCAGTATACAGAGCGGACAGACCGTTTTTGTCAGGGGATCCTGGACGGACGGGTAGGCCTGCTGGTAGACGGATTGCCCCTGGGCTATCTTGCCCCGGCTGACCTTATGTATTTAATGGAAAGCCCGGAAGACCGGGGTCGGGATTATGTAGGTGCATCGGCAGTACGCATCCTGCGGTATCTGGCACTGCTTACCGGTTTGTTGCTGCCTGGAATCTATATTGCACTTGCAACCTTCCATCAAGCAGCCATACCTCTGCCGCTGCTTCGGTCCATTATCGAGAGCAAACAGACCGTCCCATTCACCACAGCAGCGGAAGTGCTTGGCTTGCTGATAGCCTTTGAGCTGTTGCAGGAATCCGGCATACACCTGCCCCAGGCTATCGGGCAATCCGTATCAGTGATCGGGGGCATCGTGGTTGGCACCGCAGCCGTTGAGGCGGGACTGATATCCCCGGTGGCACTGATCATGGTATCCATCGCGGGTGTATGCGGTTTTGTACTGCCAAACCGTGATCTGGCAAATGCTCTGCGGATCTGGCGGTTCGGCATTGCTGTATTGGCTGCCGTTTCCGGCGTATACGGCGTAGCCGCAGGCCTTGCGATCTTAGTTATACACCTGGCGGGCCTGAAATGCCTGGATGTGCCATACCTTTCCCATACAGGCAGATTCCTGCGGAAACGCCTGGTCAAGGAAAAATTCCGCAGTGATAAACTCCACCCGGAGGACAGGAGGAACCAAAAATGAAGATCCTGCTTTATGTGCTGCTGATCGCTCTGTCGCTGCTGGCACCGGTACAGCGATTGGATGTAGCCAAGCTGCAACCTGTGGAAGCGGTTGCTGTTTATGTAAAAGAGGGGGAAGTGGTTCTGCTGACCGATACGGAAGATACCGGCAGGGGAGAAACAGCCATGGAAGCCCTTGCGGATATGAAGGAAAACACGATTGGGATCATATATCTGGATACGGCAGAATATTTGTTGGTCGCACCGGGTGCGGAAGCTTATGCAGATGAACTGTTGTCCAACCTGAAACCATCAGTAAAAGTAGGACAGTACAACGGCGGAAATGTAAAAGACGAGGCCAAATATATGGATGCCCATGACCAAAGCGGAAGGCCGGGAAATGCGTAAAAAATAGATAAAGAATATTAAAAATAATGCTTGACATTTCCCGAGGCCTCTGCTAATATATGCAAGGTTTCGGCAAAAGCCGGAGCGTCAGAAACGCAGAACAAAAAAACTTGACGAGAATTGAAAAAAGTTCTTGACAAGCGGTATGTCCTGTGATAAACTAAGCGAGCTACCCGCTCAGCGGGAAGCAAGTTCTGTACCTTGTAAATTGAATAACGCAAAGACGAACTAAAACACCTTGGACAATTATAATGGATTGTTCAAATCGTTGATAGAAACGAATTAACAGCCAACGAAAATTCTTGAGTAAAATTTGCTAGACAAATT
>JAZNZG010000279.1:0-1774 GCA_045594825.1 Faecousia sp.
ATGTGGGCAACTCCGCCTTCACACTGCTGGCATTCACCCTGCTTCCCATTTATTTCAACGCCCTGGCCACCTCTGCCGGTGTGGATGAGAATATGTACTTAAGCTACTGGGGCTACGCCGGCTCCATCGCCACCATTCTGGTGGCCTTCATCGGCCCCATCTGCGGCACGCTGTCGGACCGGAGAGGCTACAAAAAACCCCTGTTCCTGCTGTGCGTCCTGCTGGGCGTTTTGGGCTGCGGAGCCCTTGGTCTTGCAAAGGGCTGGCTGGTATTTTTGGGCATTTTCATCCTTGCAAAAGTGGGCTTCAGCGGCAGTTTGGTGTTTTACGATTCCATGCTGCCGGAGATCACCACGGATGACCGCATGGACAATGTTTCCACCCAGGGCTATGCCTGGGGCTACATCGGCTCTGTGATCCCCTTTGTGATCTGCCTGGTGCTGGTGCTGGCCGGGGGCAGCTTTGGCCTGAACCAGACTTCTGCCATGGTGCTGTCCTTTATCATCACCGCGGTGTGGTGGGCGGTGTTCACCCTGCCGCTGCTGCGGCGGTATCAGCAGACCGCCTTTGTGGAACGGGGCCAGCGTCCGCTGCTGGATTCCTTCCGCCAGCTGGGCCGTACCTTCCGGAAGGCCCGGGAGCAGAAGCATGTGTTCGTGTACCTGGTGGCCTTTTTCTTCTTCATCAACGGCGTGTACACCATCATCGATATGGCCACCGCCTACGGCACCGACCTGGGCCTGGACACCACCGGCCTGCTGCTGGCTCTGCTGCTGACCCAGATCGTGGCTTTTCCCTGTGCCATTATTTTCGGCAAGCTGTCTGCCAACCACGACAGTGCCAAGCTTATCAAGATCTGCATCGTCTGCTACACCTGCATTACGCTGTTTGCGGTGTTCCTGGTGTCCCAGTGGCAGTTCTGGCTGCTGGCCACACTGGTGGGCATGTTCCAGGGTGCCATCCAGGCACTGAGCCGTTCCTACCTGGGCAAAATCGTACCCACGGAGCAAAGCGGCGAGTTCTACGGCCTGATGGATATTTGCGGCAAGGGAGCAGCCTTCTTCGGCATGGCCCTGGTGGGTTTTGTGAATCAGATCACCGCGGATGTGCAGGTGCGGGTATTTGGTTTGCAGCTGCAAAATTCCAATTTGGCTGTGGGTGTGCTGGTGATTCTGTTTATTGCAGGCTATATCCTGTTCTGCAAGGCAGACCGGCTGAACAAGGCCCGGATAAAATAAAAGATGGGAGGCCGCCCTGACCTCCCATCTTTTTTATTTACCGGACATAGTCCAGGATGTCCTTTACAGACTGCTTGTTGTCGTAGGTGGGCCAGTACTCGAAACCGAAATACTTGTCATAGCCGGCCTTGTCGGCGGCCTCAATGACAAAGGGATAGTTGATCTCGCCCTTGTGCAGCTCGTGGCGGCCGGGGACACCGGCGGAGTGGAAGTGACCGATGAAATCGATGTTCTCGGTGATCTGGTTCACCAGGTTGCCTTCCATCAGCTGCATGTGATAGCAGTCGTACAGCAGCTTCACATTGGGGCAGTTGACGGCCTTGACGATGCCGAAGCCCACATAGGAGGAGTCCAAATAATAGCCCTTGTGGTTGTACAGGGAGTTCAGAGCCTCCACAACGATGGTCACGCCGTGCTTTTCAGCGATCTCACCGGCACGCTTCAGATTTTCCATCAGCAGCAGCTGCTCGCTGTCGGCCTTGCACATCACTTCGCCGGACAGGCCGATCATGGTCTTAACGCCCATCTCGGCGGCA
>JAZNZG010000280.1:0-16085 GCA_045594825.1 Faecousia sp.
CCGGTTCCATCAACCCCCTGACCAAGTTCGCAGGCCAGGTTTACGTCCTGTCCAAGGAAGAAGGCGGCCGTCATACTCCCTTCTTCAACAACTACCGTCCCCAGTTCTACTTCCGTACTACCGACGTCACCGGCATCATCAACCTGCCCGACGGCGTTGATATGTGCATGCCTGGCGACAACGTTGTTATGAACGTCGAGCTGATTACCCCCATCGCTATCGAGAAGGGCCTGCGTTTCGCTATCCGTGAAGGCGGCCGTACCGTCGGTTCCGGTGTTGTTACCGAGATCTTCGAGTAATTCACATCTCTAAGTAGCGTAACTGCTAACACTCATGAAATCCCCCAGCCGAAAGGTTGGGGGATTTTTTTGTTGTGCGGTACCTGAACAGGTGCCGCTTTTTTGGCTGCGTTTGGTTTGACAATGTGCATAAATGAGGAAGTTACAGGGAATATACATTTGTGTAAATATTTATAAATTAATTGTAACTTTTATTTAGAACGAGTGTTCTAAAAATGAAAATTTCCAGAATTTTCTGTATATTTTTTTGATTTTTTATAAAGAAAAATATTGATTTTTGTATTTCTATCCGTTATACTGTCATTACATGGAGCAAAATGGTAGCAAAGTGGAGCAAAATGGAGTGGAGGTGAGCGATTATGATCGGAAAGTATCCTGCGAAGCTGGACGAAAAGAACCGTCTTTTTGTGCCTGCAAAGCTGCGTGCTGAGCTGGGTGATGACTTTTATATTACCCTTGGTGTCAATTGCGGTCATCGCTGCCTTACTGTTTATACCGCTCCGGATTGGCAGACCTTAAGCGAAAATTACAACGCACTGCCCATCTCCCAGCGTGGTGCTGCCACCAGCCTGATCTTTATGAATGCCACCCAATGCAACCCGGACAAGCAGTACCGTTTTGGCGTGACACAGTTTTTGCTGAAGTATGCGGGCATTGAACGGGATGTTATGATCGTGGGCCGTGCCGGACAGGCAGAGATCTGGGATGCCAAGGAGTACAAGGCCTTCGAGGAAGAGAATCTTACCCCTGAAAAGCTGTTGGCATCTCTGGAGGCGATCGGCCTATGACCTGGTTCCACCATATATCCGTTCTGCTGCAGGAATGCCTGGACGGACTGAATATCAAACCTGACGGAATTTATGTGGACGGCACCCTGGGCGGTGCCGGCCATTCTTCCCAAATTGTGAAACGCCTCACCACCGGACGGCTCATTGGCATTGACCGTGACAAGGTGGCACTGAAGGCGGCAGGGGAGCGGCTGGAGCCATACAAGGACAATGTGACCCTGGTCCATTCCAATTTTTGCGAGATAGCACAAGTGCTGCAGTCCCTGGACATACCCGGTGTGGACGGCATCCTTCTGGACCTGGGCGTATCTTCTCCCCAGCTGGACGAGGTCAGCCGCGGCTTTTCCTACATGGCGGATGCCCCGCTGGATATGCGAATGAACGGTGAGGATGATCTGAGTGCCTATACCGTGGTCAATACCTGGTCTCAGGAAGAACTGAAACGGATCCTGTACACCTACGGTGAGGAGCGTTATGCTCCCCAGATCGCCGGTGCCATTTGCCGCAGAAGGGAAGAAAAGCCCATCGAAACCACTTTGGAACTGGTGGACATTATCCGCTCGGCTATGCCGGCAGCGGCTCTGCGGGAAAAGCAGCATCCTGCAAAACGCAGCTTCCAGGCCATCCGTATTGCTGTCAATGACGAACTGGGCAGCGTGGAGCGTGTGCTGGAAGACGCCATTGACCTTTTGAATCCTGGTGGACGGTTGGCCATCATCACCTTCCACTCTTTGGAAGACCGTATCGTAAAAACAGCTATGGCGGAGGCAGCCAAGGGCTGCACCTGCCCACCCAATTTCCCGGTGTGCGTCTGCGGTAAAAAACCGAAAGTGAAACTTATCAGCCGCAAACCCATTGTGGCAAGCCAGGAAGAACTGGATATCAATCCTCGCTCCCGCAGTGCAAAGCTTCGGGTCTGCGAAAAAATCTAAGGAAAGGGGAACAGCATTATGGCACAGCATACCAGCGTGCAGTATATTCGGTATTGTACCGACGGAACGGCAGCCCGTAAACTGGACTATGCTGTTCCTGCAAAAAAGAAGACCGCCGTACTGCCCAAGCCCAAGAAAATGCGGGTCAAGAAAGTATATGTGGACCCGGTGGCGGTGCTGGGCGTTGTCGTTGCCCTGTGCATGCTGATCGTTATGGCAGTAGGTGTCAATCAGCTGCAGCAGGCACGGCAGGAAGCGGTAAACATGGAGCTATATATCAGCCAGCTGACCCGGGAAAATGAGGAGCTCACCGCACAGTATGCCAACAGCTATGACATCGCTATGGTGGAGCAGACTGCATTGGCTTTGGGTATGGTACCCAGTCGGCAGGTTTCTTCCACCCAGATTCTGGTGGAAGTTCCGGAAGTGGTGGAAGAGCCCACAGTGTGGGAGACCATCGGCACATTTTTAACCGGCCTGTTTGCATAAAGCTTATCCCGACCAATAAACTGAAATAGCAGCTGCAATGGGCGGCGAGGGATTCCCTTGCTGCCCATTTAAAGCATAGCAGGGAAGGTCGGGATAAAATGGCGAAAAAGGAATATATGCGTCTGCGGGGCGACAGCGGTCAGCACCGCAGGATCTTACTGACGGCACTTCTGCTGGGGATTGTGGCCTTTGTGCCGTTGTTTTTCAGACTGTATCATCTGATGGTCACCCAGTATGAATATTATGCAGACCTTGCCCTGCGGAACCAGACCCGCACCACACAGGTGACGGCGGACCGGGGCACCATTTATGACCGGAACATGAACATACTGGCCTGCAGCCAAAGTGTGGATAATATTTACCTGGACCCTCATGAATTGAAGCAGTCCAAAACGGATATGGAGGCGGTCAGCAGGGAATTGGGAGCCATTTTAGACCTGGACCCGGCTTGGATCCAAAAGCAATCGGAAGATATTTCCATGCGGTATAAGCAGATTGCTGCCCGGGTGGATGAGGAAACTGCGGCACAGGTCCGCAGTTATATCAACGAAAATGATATTTCCGGCATCCATATAGAGCCCAGCTCCCAGCGGTATTACCCCTGGGGCAGCCTGGCCGCTCAGCTCATCGGCTTTACCAACGACTCCAACACCGGCTCCGAGGGCATTGAGGCAGCCTACAACAGCTTTTTAGAGGGCAGTGCAGGGTCGGTCATTACCACCAAGGGCAACAACGAAATGGATATGCCCTTTTCCTATGAAAACTATATCGCATCCCGGGAGGGTTGCAGCGTGATCCTGACACTGGACACCACGGTGCAGACCTGCCTTGAAAAGCAGATGGAGGCGGCGATCGCCCGGTACGATGTACAAAACGGTGCCTTCGGCATCGTGATGAATGTGAACACCGGAGAAATTTTGGCTATGGCCACCTTAGGGGGTTATGACCCCAACAATTACCTGCAGATCGGGGATGCAGAAACGGCTGCGGAGCTGGAACAGCTGCGGCTTGCCTATCTCATGGAGCCGGAGGGCAGCGATGCCTATACCACAAAAAAGGCGGCCTATGAAACGGCTCTGCGGGAGGCACAGCTGAAGCAGTGGCGAAACCGCTGTATTTCCGACGGCTATGAGCCCGGGTCTACATTTAAGGTGATGACCATGGCTGCGGCCCTTGACTGCGGAGCCATCACCCTGGACACGGCTTTCCACTGCTCCGGTGCAGAGCAGATCCCCGGCCGCTCCCAGCGGCTGCACTGCTGGCGTTCTACCGGTCACGGCTCCGAGGACACAGCCCAGGCTCTGCAAAATTCCTGTAACCTTGCCTTTGCTCATATTGCCCTGAAATTGGGTGGAGAAAGGTTCTATGAATATATTGAAAAGTTTGGTATAATGGAAAAGACGGGGATCGACCTGTCCGGTGAAAGCAAGGGCGTATTTTTTGATAAAGCCATTATTACCGACACGGATAAATGGGGAACAGCCTCTTTGACATCTGCATCCTTCGGCCAGACCTTTAAGCTTACGCCCCTGCAGCTCGTCCGGGGTATCGCCGCAGTTGTCAACGGCGGCTACCTGCTGGAGCCATATATCGTTTCCCAGGTGGTGGATGCAGACGGCAATACCGTTCTGCAGCAGGAGCCTACTGTGCTGCGGCAGGTCATAAGTGAGGAAACCTCCAAAACCATGTGTACGTTGATCCGCTCTGTGGTGGAGGAAGGAACTGCTAAAAATGCCGCTGTATACGGCTACGATATAGGCGGCAAAACCGGAACAAGCGAAAAAATTGATGTTTTTGACGAGAATGGCCAGCCGGTTTTGGATAAAATCGTATCATTTGTGGGTATTGCACCCATGGACGATCCGGAGTATATTGTACTGGTGGCATTGGATACCCCGTCCCGCAGTACCGGATTGTACATATCCGGCGGCGTGATGGCTGCTCCTACGGTAGGAGCGGTGCTGGAGGATATTCTGCCGTATCTGAATGTGAAACAGACTTTCCCGGAGGATGACCCGGCAGGTCAGCTTTTGGTAATGGAGGACTTTACCGGCCTTGCCGTCCAGGAAGCAAAATCCCTTTTGAAGGAACAGGGACTCACAGCCCTCATGGAGGGAGAAGGGGAGAGCGTTACCGCACAGATCCCCGGAGCGGGTCATACCGTTCCCGGAGGAAGTCAGGTCATCCTTTACTTTGGGGATGATCCGCAGATCACCATGACCCAGGTGCCGGACTTTACCGGTATGAACCGCCAGCAGGCAAGTGATGCTGCCGGTGCGGCAGGATTGTACATCTTGGTGAAGGGCAATCAAAGCCTGGATAAAAATGTAGTGGTTACAGCCCAGTCCGAAATAAAGGAAACACAAGTTCCCGTAGGAACTACAATAGAATTGGAATTTACCGATACCGGTGTGACAGATTAGCTGCACACGGCATCAAAAGGAGATAATTATGAAGCTGAAACAATTGCTGTCCGGGATTCCTGTTTTGAAAGCTGCTGCCGATCTTGATATGCAGATCAGCTCCGTGGTCTATGATTCCCGGAAAGTGACTCCCGGCAGCCTGTTTGTAGCCGTCACCGGCTTTGCCACCGATGGCAACAAGTATATTCCCATGGCCCTCCAGAAGGGTGCCGTGGCAGTGGTCACCGCCAAGGAGCCGGAACAGGACATCCCTTATGTACTGGTGGAATCCGATCGACTGGCACTGGCTGTCATCGGTAGCAATTATTTTGGTAATCCCGGTGCTTCCATGAAGCTCATCGGTGTTACCGGCACCAACGGCAAGACCTCCTCCACACTGCTGCTGAAGCATATTCTGGAGCAGGTGCTGGGTGCCAAGGTGGGCCTTATGGGTACCATGGAAAACATGATCGGCCAAGAGAGAATCCCCACAGAGCGTACCACTCCCGAGAGCTTTGAGCTCCAGGCTCTTTTAGCACAGATGCGTGACGCCGGCTGCTCCCATGCCATTATGGAGGTATCCTCCCACGCCATTGCATTGGACCGTGTGGGTGGCTTGCACTATGAGGTGGCGGCCTTCACCAATCTGACTGAGGACCACCTGGATTTCCACAAAACCATGGAAGACTACTGCGACACCAAGGCAGAGCTGTTCACCCGCTGCAACAAGGCCGTTGCCAACTGTGACGATGAATGGTTCGGCAGAATGTGCGGCAAAGCCACCTGCGACCTGCTGACGGTTTCTGTTAAGGGTAAGGCCGGCCTGTATGCTGAAAATGCAGAACTGCTTTCCGACGGTATCCGCTTTACTGCCGTATACGGGGAAGAGCGGGTGGAGGTAAAGCTGCCCATTCCCGGCAAGTTTACGGTCTATAACGCTTTGACGGTGCTGGGCATGGCACTGCAGTTGGGTATTTCCCTTGCCGATGCCGCTGCTGCCCTGGCAACAGCCAAGGGCGTAAAGGGCCGCGTAGAGGTGGTGCCTACCCCCGGTAAGGACTATACCGTTCTGATCGATTACGCCCACACTCCTGACGGACTGGAAAATGTCCTGTCCTCCGTCAAGGGCTACTGCAAGGGAAGACTCATCGCTGTCTTTGGCTGCGGCGGAGACCGGGACCCCATCAAGCGTCCTGTCATGGGTAAAATCGGCACCGATATTGCCGACATCGCCATCATTACCTCCGACAATCCCCGCACGGAAGAGCCTGCTGCCATCATCCGTGACATCGTCAAGGGTGTGGACAGCAGCAAAAATAATTATCAAGTGATCGAAAATCGTGTACTTGCCATTCATCATGCTATGGACATTGCGAAAAAGCATGATATAATTGTACTGGCCGGAAAGGGCCATGAAACTTACCAGGAAGTCTGTGGTGTCAAGCATCACATGGATGAGCGGGAGATCGTTGCCGCCCACCTGGAGGAAACGAGGGAGTAAGCTATGAGCAGGATCACCCTGCAGCAGGCCGCCCAATGGTGTGGTGGCCGTATCGACCCCAAATATAAAGATGTTACCTTCCTGGGTGCCAACAACGACACCCGGAAGATCGAGAAAGACCAGCTGTTCGTGGCACTGCAGGGTGTCAGGGACGGTCACGATTTCATTCCCGCAGCTTTGGAAAAAGGTGCGGCTGCCGTGTTGTGCACCCACTGTGACGGTGACTATCCTGCCATCGTGGTGGAGGACACCCGTATCGCTTTGGGCGATATTGCCCGGGGCGAGCGGGAACGCATTGGCATGAAGGTCGTGGGCGTTACCGGCTCTGTGGGCAAGAGCACCACAAAGGAAATGATCGCTGCGGTGCTGGAAAGCACATACCGGGTCAGTAAAACACCTGCAAACCATAATAACGACATCGGCATGCCCATGGCTATTCTTGCCATGGAGGCAGATACCCAGGTGGCGGTGCTGGAAATGGGCATGAACCATTTTCGGGAGATCGCTTACCTGTCCGATATTGCAAAGCCTGACCTTGGTGTCATCATCAATATTGGCACCATGCACATTGAGCATCTTGGCTCCATGGAGGGGATCCTTCAGGCTAAGATGGAGATTTTGGAGGGCATGCCTGCACAGGGTAAGATTTTCCTCAACGGTGACAATACCTTTTTGTGGAGCCGGCATGAGGAGCTTGCAGACCGTGCCGTCTATTTTGGCATCACCAACGGTCAGTGCCAAGTACAGGGCAAGGATATTCTGGAGGGTGGCGGCCACCTGAAATTCTGGGTCCGCAGTGATGCTACGGCCTTCCCGGTGGAGTTGGCTCTGGAGGGTCAGCATTTCGTCCATGACGCACTGGCAGCGGTTGCTGTTGGTATGGAGCTGGGCGTGTCTGCCGAGAGTATCCGCACCAGTTTAAACGCCTTCCGGAACATGGCCGGCCGGCAGGAGATTTTTGAAAAGAACGGCTATACCATTATCAAGGATTGCTATAATGCAGGTCCCGAATCTATGGCTGCCGCCCTGACGGTGCTGGGCAACCGCACCGGACGGAGGGTGGCTGTGCTGGGCGATATGCTGGAGCTGGGTGTCTGTACCCAGGCGGAGCATTACAAGATCGGCCGTATTGCGGCAGAGCGGACAGACCTGCTGCTTGCCTACGGCGAGAACAGCGTCCGGGTGCTCAACGGTGCTCTGACCGGCGGTATGTCCGCACAAAGGGCAAGAGCCTTCACCGACCGTGACCGGCTGGTGGCGGCACTGAAGCAGATGGCCCGGCCCGGTGATGTGCTGCTGTTCAAGGGTAGCCGCGGCATGCGGATGGAGCTGGTTTTGGAACGGTTCCTGGAGGAAGATAAATAATTCGGAGGAAGACCCATGACAAGAATTTTAATTACAGCGGCGGTGTGCCTTGTGCTTACCGCGGCCATCGGCTATTTTCTGCTGCCGTTTTTACGGGCATTAAAGGCCGGTCAGTCCATTCGTGAGGAAGGACCGATTTGGCACAACTATAAAGCCGGCACTCCCATGATGGGCGGCTTGATGTTCATCCTTTCCGCGATCCTGTGTCTGCTGGGCAGCCTCTTTAGCATTTCGGACTATACTGTTTTTTATGTGCTGATCCTGGCTCTGTGTTTCGGCTTCATCGGCTTTTTGGATGATTTCTTCAAGATGAAGTATAAGCGGAATCTGGGCCTTACCTCCCTGCAAAAGGCATTGCTGCAGATGGCGGTGTCCGCTGTTTTCCTGTACCTGCTGTACAAGCAGGGGATCATGACTGATGAATTGTACATCCCCTTTGCCCGTGTAAGCATCCGGCTGCATCCGCTGGTGTATATTTTTGTGGCAATGTTCATTATGGTAGGCTGCGTTAACGCTGTTAACTTAACCGACGGCGTGGATGGTCTCAGCAGCTCTGTGACCATTCCCGTGCTGATCTTCTTCACTGCCGCCGCTGTGCTGAAAGGCAAATGGGACCTGGCATTGCTGCCCGCCTGCCTTGTGGGCGGTCTGATCGCATACCTGTTCTATAACTGGCACCCTGCCAAGGTGTTCATGGGCGATACCGGCTCTTTGTTCCTGGGCGGCATCGTCTGTGCGTTGGCTTTTGCTCTGGATATGCCGTTGATTTTGATTCTTGTGGGAATCGTATACATTGTAGAGACTCTGTCCGTTATTTTGCAGGTAGCATATTTCAAGCTGACCCACGGAAAGCGGCTGTTTAAGATGTCGCCCATCCACCATCATTTTGAGATGTGTGGCTGGAAAGAGGAGAAGATCGTGATCGTGTTCACACTGGTATCGGCCATCATGTGTGTTGTTGCCTGGTTTGGCATTTGCTGATTGTAACGGAAAGGAGATCGGATGGCATTGCAGAGGGATCTGTATGCCAAAGAGAACCGCCGTCCGCTGACAAAACGGACGGGTGAACATGTTGACATTCCATTTTTGCTGATTCTGATGGTGCTGCTCATTGTGGGCCTTACCATGCTGTACTCGGCAAGCTCCGCCCAAAGCCAATACGACACCGGTTACACCCAGTCCACCCGCTACCTGCAAAAGCAGGGGGTGTGTGCGGTGATCGGTCTGGCGGCCATGGCTGTTCTCAGCCGCATCCCGCCGCAGTTTTGGTATCGTACCGCATGGCCGCTTTACGGCATCAGTATCCTGCTTTTATTGTCGGTGCTGCTGTTTGGCGAGTCGGTGAACGGTGCCCGACGGTGGATCAACATCGGGGGGCTGCAATTTCAACCCTCTGAGATCGCCAAATTTACGCTGATCGTCCTGTTTGCCCGGCTCACCCGGGGCTTCGGCAGTGATGCAAAAAAATTCCGGTACGGTGTACTGGGGTTTGGCGGGGCACTGCTGGGCATACTCATACCGCTGGCACTGGAAAAGCACCTGTCTGCCATCATGCTTATGGGCATGGTCGCGGTAGTGATGATGTTCGTAGCGGGCACTCGCCCCAAATGGCTGTTGGCCGGGGTCGGGGGTGCCGTGGTGTTTTTGGTGGTATACATCAGCATTATGGGCTATGCCGGTGACCGTGTTACCGCCTGGCTTCATCCGGAGCAGGACCCGGCAGATACCGGCTATCAGATCCTGCAGTCTCTGTATGCCATCGGCTCCGGCGGACTGTTTGGACTGGGCTTCGGCAAAAGCAGGCAGAAATATCTGTACCTGCCTTTTCAGTATAACGACTATATATTTGCCATCATATGTGAGGAGCTGGGCCTTGCGGGAGCCTTGCTCATCATCGCGTTGTTTGCGGCCCTGATCCTGCGGGGCTACTGGATCGCCCTGCGTGCACCGGACCGGTTTTCCACAGTGCTGGCTGCAGGACTGATTACCCTCATCGCTGTCCAGACCGTACTGAATTTGGGCGTGGTGACCAACCTTTTGCCATCCACCGGCATCGCACTGCCGTTCTTCTCATATGGAGGAACGGCATTGGCGGTAAACTTGGGTGAGATGGGGATCGTGCTTAGTGTTTCCCGATACAGGAATCGGGCATCCAAACAGGAGGAAACGATATGAATGTGATATTTACGTGCGGTGGCACCGGAGGACATATCAACCCGGCCATTGCCGTTGCTAATATATGGAAAGAACGCTACCCCGACAGCCGCATCGTGTTTGTGGGCGGCAAGAACGGCCTGGAGGAAAAGCTGATCCCCCAGGCGGGTTATGAGCTGATCGCTTTGAAGTCAGACGGCTTTTACAGAAGCAAGAGCCTGAAGTCTTTGGGCAAAAACATCAAGACCCTGGGCATCAACATCCGTGCCATTCAGGCCTGTAAAAAGCTGATCGGTGAAGTAAAGCCTGCGGTCATCGTGGGCACCGGCGGCTACGCCAGCTTCCCGGCTCTGATCGCGGGTGTGCTGATGAAAGTGCCTACCTGCGTCCATGAGAGCAATGCCGTACCCGGCATGACTACTAAACTGGCAGCCAAATGGGTGGATAAGGTGCTGGTATGCTTCCCGGAGAGCAAGAAGTATTACAAGGATCCTGACAAGGTGGAAGTGGTGGGCATGCCTGTCCGCCGGGAATTTATTTACACCAAAAAAGAGGACGCCCGCAGGGAGCTGGGGCTGGATGAGCGCCCTGTGGTAGCATCTGCCTTTGGCAGTCAGGGTGCCGAAACCATGAACTGGGCCATCGGCAAGCTGTTCCGCCTGGAGAAGGAGGCTGGCTTCCCGTTCCAGCACATCCATGCCGTAGGCACTTACGGCTGGCGATGGATGGACCGATATGTCCGGGAACAGGGAGTAGACCCCACAGACCAGTCTTCCATCCGGATGACCGAGTATATTTACAACATGCCCACAGTTATGGCAGCGGCGGATATTTTCATCAGCCGTGCCGGAGCCTCCAGCTGCAACGAGATCGCAGCCTCCGGGACTCCCTGTATTTTGATTCCGTCCCCCAATGTCACCAATGACCATCAGCGGAAAAACGCACAGGCGATGGTGGACCGGGGAGCAGCGGTTATGATCCTGGAAAAGGACTGTACCGCCAAAGCACTGATGGAGGCCATCCGGAGCCTGCTGGCAGACCCGCAGCGGTACGGTGACATGACCAAGTCTTTGCAGGGCATGGTGATCCCGGACTGTGCCGAACGCCTGTGTGCCATCATGGAAAAGCTGGCCAGAAACAAGGAGTAATTTATGAATACCAAAGATACGATCCCATCCGGTCAAACCGGAAACAGCCGGCCCCGGCCGGTGCGTAAACGCAGAAACGCCAACGCGGACATCGTTTACACCCCGGCACAGCATTTTGACCGGTTCCGTTTTCTGCTGCGGCTTGTAACGGTGGTGGCGGTGGTGCTTGCCCTGACTTTGGGTATGGCCATCTTCTTTAAGGTGGAGGTCATTACTGTGTCCGGCATGGAGAAATACTCTGCCTGGGACATCAGTCAGGCTTCCGGCATTGAGGAAGGGGAGAACCTGCTGACGCTGAACAAGGCCAAGGCCAGCGGAAAGATCACCACCCAACTGCCCTATGTGGATACGGTAAAAATAGGAATAAAACTGCCGGATACGGTAAATATTGAAATTACGGAACTGACGGTGGTATATGCCATTGAAGACGCCGCCGGCGGCTGGTGGCTGATGGACGCAGACGGTGTCGTGGTGGAGGAGATCACCGGTACGGTGGCGGAAAACTATACCCGCATTACCGGTGTGCAGATCGTGGATCCTGCCGTAGGACAGCGGGCTGCTGCCGCTGAACCGGAAGTGCCTACCGAAGAACCCACGGAAGAACCCGTTGAGGAACAGACCGATCCCACCCAACTTATTATCCAGGAGCCTGTGACGGTATTTGCCTCCGAGCAGCTGAGCATTGCCATTTCCGTTTTGAATGCCCTGGAAAACGGCGGTGTCATCGGCGGTGTTACGGAAGTGAATGTGGCCAATACCTTTGACCTGCAGTTGTGGTATGAAAACCGCTACCAGGTATTCCTTGGGGACAACAGCCGGCTGGATTACAAGATCACTGCCATGAAAAACGCCATCGGTCAGATGACGGATTACCAGCAGGGCGAATTGGATGTCAGCTTTACCCAATGGCCCGACAAGGTAGGTTATACACCTTTTGCCGAGTAAAGAAAAAATATCAAAAGTTTGGCGAAAAAATAAGAATTTCTATTGACCAAATTACATTTTAGGAGTAGAATATAAAAGTACAATTGTAATTATTGTCAAAGTTGCGTTTTGTTTCTTTGACAAAAGATACATAGGAGGAGAGCATAATGTCTGAAATGTTCCAGGAACGCGTTGTAAAAATCAAGGTCATTGGCATCGGCGGTGCCGGTAACAATGTTATTAACCGCATGATCGAAGGCGGTGTAGATGGTGTTGATTTTGTTGTCATCAATACTGATAAGCAGGACCTGAACAAGTCCATCTGTAAGAACAAGGTCCAGATCGGTGAAAAGCTCACCGGCGGTATGGGTGCAGGCTCCAAGCCCGAGATCGGCCAGAAGTCCGCTGAAGAGTCCAGAGCCCAGATCGCAAAGATCCTGGAAGGCACTGACATGGTCTTTATCACCGCAGGTATGGGCGGTGGCACCGGCACCGGTGCAGCACCCATTGTTGCTGACCTGGCACACGAGGCCGGTATCCTTACCGTTGGCGTCGTGACCAAGCCCTTCAAGTTTGAGGGTGCAAACCGTATGCGTCAGGCAGAGTCCGGCATTGCTGCCCTGTCCGAAAAGGTGGACTCTCTGATCATCATTCCCAACGACCGTCTGAAGTATGTCACCGACCAGAAGATCACCTTCGCCAATGCGTTCGGTATCGCTGATGATGTGCTGAAGCAGGCTGTGACCTCCATCTCTGAGCTGGTTGGCTATTCCGAGCGTGTCATCATCAACCTGGACTTCGCTGATGTTTCCGCAGTTATGAAGGACGCAGGCCGTGCACATATGGGCGTCGGTACCGCTTCCGGCCGTGAAAAGGCTGAGCAGGCTGCTTTGGCCGCTGTTTCCAGCCCCCTGCTGGAGACTTCCATCAACGGTGCTGTGGGCGTTCTGGTGAATGTCACCGGTTCTTCCGAATTGACTCTGGATGATGTAGAGACCGCTGCAAGCATCGTGCAGGAAGCTGCAAATCCCGATGCCAACATTATCTTTGGTGCCACCTATACCGATGGCTTCGAGGATGAGATGCGTGTCACCGTTATCGCTACCGGCTTCGAGCCCAAGGCCCAGGAAGACGAGCCCAAGGCCGCTGCCGCAGGCAAGTCCGGTGATGTTTCCGAGATCGATGAGATCTTCAGCATCTTCAATCGCTAAGTAAAAAATAGGGCATCCCGGGCAATGCCCGGTATGTTTTTTTGCAGAAAGGAGGAGCCCTGTGAACGCATATCATGAACTTGCCATGAGCTATGACCGACTGACTAATGATGTGGATTACGAAGCTACAATGGCGTTTTATAACGAGATCCTCCAACAGGAGGGGCTGACACCCCGTACTGCGGTCGACCTGGCCTGCGGCACAGGCTCTGTGGCCATCCTGCTGGCTCGTCAAGGCCTGGAAGTTGTGGGGGTGGATATGTCCGCGGATATGCTTTGCGTGGCTGCACAGAAGGCACAGAGCGTAGAGAATCCTCCTTTTTTTGTGTGTCAGAAGCTGCAGGAGCTACGCCTTTCCAAAGGCGTGGATCTGGCGGTGTGTGCCCTTGACAGCCTGGACTATATCACAAACCCGGACCATTGCCGCGAGGCGATCGCAAGGGTCTACCGGGTACTGAATCCCGGTGGCTGCTTTATCTTTGATGTGAACACGCCTCAAAAGCTCCGTGCCATGGACGGCCAGATGTTTTTGGATGAGGACGAGGATGTATACTGCGTTTGGCGTGGTGAATTTGACGAGCAGACCAACATCTGCACTTATGCCATGGATCTGTTCCAGCGTCATGGCGAAATGTGGCAGCGGAGCTTTGAGGAGCATTGTGAGTATGCGTACAGTGCCGAACAGCTCGTTGCCTACCTGAAAGATGCAGGATTTACAAATATCGCTGTATACGCTGACCGCCGTATGGAAGCACCGGGGCCCGATGAACAGCGGATCTATCTGAAAGCGAGAAAGGGTAAGATCAAATGAGTGACTATTTAGTGCGTGGCATGACTATGGATGGCTTTGTGAAAGTGGTGGCGATCCGCTCCACAGAGCTGGTTTCCAGAGGTGCCCAAATCCATAAGACCACCCCAAATGCAACCTGTGCCTTTGGCAGGGCGTTGACTGCCGCGTCCATGATGGGCAATATGCAGAAGATCGAGAACGGTTCTATGACCCTTCAGATCAAGGGCGACGGCCCCATCGGCTCCATTGTCTGCGTCAGTGACTACCTGGGCAATGTCCGGGGTTACGTGTACGAGCCCAATGTGGCTTTGGCAGAGCAGTATCCCGGCAAGCTGGATGTGGGTGCCACCGTGGGCAGAAACGGCATGCTGACGGTAAGCCGTGACCTGCAGATGAAAGAGCCTTATGTAGGCTCCATCGAGCTGGTGACCGGCGAGATCGCAGACGATGTGACCGCCTATTTTGCACAAAGCGAGCAGACACCCACCGCATGTGCCCTGGGCGTGCTGGTAGACCGGGACATGAGCGTGAAGGTTGCAGGCGGCTATCTCCTTCAGCTGCTTCCCGGTGCTCCCGATGAAGTGATCGACAAACTGGAGCAGGGCATCCAGCGTGCAGGTGCTGTTACAGCCATGCTGGAGCAGGGCATGACCCCGGAAGATATTTTGGGAGCCGTCTGCGGCGATCTGGGCGTTGTTTTCATGGAGACCGCAGAAGTGTCCTACAAATGTTATTGCACCCGTGAGCGGGTGACAGCGGCTCTCATCAGCATCGGCAAGGAGGAGCTGATGCAGATCATGGAAGAGGGAAAGCCTTTCCCTGGGGAGTGCCAGTTCTGCGACGAGCAGTATGTGTTTACACCTGAGGACATCGCACAGATTTTGCGGGAGCTGTAAATGACAATGGAGTAAAATCACCCGGGAGAAACCCGGGTGAAGTTCCTCGAAAATTGTGTCAAAAAAATCACAAAAAGCTCTTGACAAAAGGAGCTGATATGTGTATAATGAACCACGTCGCTGAGGTGTGCAGCACTTCGGCAGACCAGAGGGGAGCATAGCTCAGCTGGGAGAGCACATGCCTTACAAGCATGGGGTCACAGGTTCGAGCCCTGTTGTTCCCACCAATATGGCCCTGTGGTGCAGTCGGTTAGCACGCCAGCCTGTCACGCTGGAGGTCGACGGTTCGAGTCCGTTCGGGGTCGCCATAACGCATCTGTGCAGAGCTTCGGCTCTGCACGATATGCCTCTGTAGCTCAGTTGGTAGAGCAGCGGACTGAAAATCCGCGTGTCGTTGGTTCGACTCCGACCGGAGGCACCATATGCGGGTGTAGCTCATCCGGTAGAGCGCCACCTTGCCAAGGTGGAGGTAGCGAGTTCGAGCCTCGTCACCCGCTCCATACGGTACCGTGGCCAAGTGGTAAGGCAAGAGTCTGCAAAACTCTCATTCGCCAGTTCAAATCTGGCCGGTACCTCCAAAAATCCCGAATGCGAAAGCGTTCGGGATTTTTACTTATTACCGCTTCACTATTCACTCTTCACTAAAAACGCATTCGGGATTTTTGGGAAGTAATAGGTAATAGTGAATAGTGAAAAAGTAGGATGCGAAGGGAGTGATTTGTGTGGCAAGTCCGTTGCTGGATAAATCCAAGGCTTTTGCTTTACGGATCATCAAGGTATGTAATGAGGTAAAAAGGGAAAAGAAGGAGTCTATTTTGACCAATCAGCTGGTTCGTTCCGGCACGAGCATTGGTGCCAATATTCGGGAGGCTTTCTATGCCCACAGTAAGGCTGATTTTGTTGCGAAGCTGCAAATCGCACTGAAAGAGTGTTCTGAATCTGAATATTGGCTGGAGCTGCTGATTGAAAGCGGTTATTATGATGATATGACCATGCTGGATCAATGCGTTGAAATCAAAAAACTGCTGATTTCTTCCATTAATACCTCAAAGAGAAACTTGAAATAAGTACATCTATAGTGTTCAATAAGCACAAAAAAGACACACACCATTCGGTGTGTGTCTTTTTTGCTGTCTGGCCAAGATTTTAAGATCTAAATGCAACAGTCCAGTGGACTGTTGCTTGC
>JAZNZG010000281.1:0-1836 GCA_045594825.1 Faecousia sp.
GTAGCCTGCGATGAAGCTGCTGCCCTGGATATTAATGGTGAACTGGACGATCATGCCGCCGATGTGGATGATGATGTACTGAATGGCCAGGGGCAGACCGAAGGCGGCGATCTCACCGGCAAAGCGGCCGTCCCATTTCCAGGCCTCCCTGTCCAGTTTCACATATTCTATTTTGACTATCTTCACGCCACAGAAACAGAAAGCCACCGTTTGGGCCAGTACCGATGCAAAGGCTGCACCGAATACGCCCCACAGGGGCACGAACAGCAGGTCCAGCAGGATGTTGAGGAATGCAGCGATGGCCATGGCTACCAAGGGAGATTTGCTGTCGCCGAAGGCCCGGAGGACAGCGGCGGCCAAATTGTACAATGCCACGATCACCGTGCCGGCGATCATGGTGGAAAGGTAGATCACCGCGTTGTCCAAAATCTTTTCGGGGGTACCCATGAACACCAGCAAAGGCCGGGCGGCAGCGATGCCGGCAACGGTAAGGATCACCGAGATGATGATGGCCAAAAGGGTAGACATGGTGATGGCCTTGTTGGTTTTTTGGTAGTCCTGCTTGCCGAAGTTTCGGGACACGAAAGTGGCAAAGCCTTGTACCATGGTGGAAACGCTCCACAAGATCAGCCAGTAGGTCCAGTCTGTACAGCCGATGGCGGCAAAGGCATCCACGCCTAAACCTCTGCCCACGATGGCGGCATCCACGATCTGATACAGCTGCTGTCCCAAATTGGTAACGACCACCGGTATGGCAAATTTCAGCATCAGCTTTGCCGGGCGGCCCCGGGTCATATTGGTCACTGCACGCATGGTGTTCCTCCGGAATAACAAACATTTTTCCTATTATAAACCAAAAGTTCCCGTTTGGGAAGAGCGGATTTTATAAGTATTCAAACGGGCAGGGGTGAGCATGTGATAAATTCCTGTGCCTGCATACAAAATATAAATTGACATTCCTCCTGTTTTAGGGTACAAATATAATTGTCGAAATAATACCCTTTTTTGCAAAATCGCGACACATGAAAATGTATAAATAAAAAGAAAAAACAGGACAGTATTTGCAAT
The DNA here is from genome assembly GCA_045594825.1 of Faecousia sp. Taxonomy (GTDB): domain Bacteria; phylum Bacillota; class Clostridia; order Oscillospirales; family Oscillospiraceae; genus Faecousia. The sequence goes on from JAZNZG010000281.1 coordinate 1,069, forward strand.
GATTTTCAAATACTGACCGATAAAGAAGAGGGGGAGGATAAATGGCAAAAGAGCTGATCAGACTCCAGGATCTTGTCATGGAGTTCGACGGAGAACGGATACTTGATGGTATCAACCTTTATTTTAATGACCATGAATTTCTCACGCTGCTGGGTCCCTCCGGCTGCGGTAAAACGACCACGCTGCGGATCATCGGCGGCTTTTTGAATCCTACATCCGGCACGGTGCTGTTTGACGGAAAACCCGTCAACGACATTCCGCCCTATGAGCGGCAGGTCAACACCGTGTTCCAGCGGTATGCTCTGTTTCCCCATTTGGATGTGTACGGCAACATCGCCTTCGGCCTGAAGGTAGCCAAGCTGCCCAAGGAGGAGATCAACGAGCGGGTGCAGGAGATGCTCCGGGTAGTAGGCCTGAAGGGCTACGAGCACCGCAGCATCGATTCCCTGTCCGGCGGTCAGCAGCAGCGTGTTGCCATTGCCCGGGCACTGGTGAACCGGCCCAAGGTCCTGCTGCTGGACGAGCCTTTGGCTGCTCTGGACCTGCGTCTTCGCAAGGATATGCAGAACGAATTAAAGCGTATCCAGCAGGAAACGGGCATCACCTTTATCTATGTCACCCACGATCAGGAGGAGGCACTGTCCATGTCCGATACCGTGGTGGTCATGGACAAGGGCCGCATTCAGCAGATCGGCAGACCTGAGGATATTTATAATGAGCCGAAGAACGCCTTTGTGGCAGACTTCATCGGCGAGAGTAATATTTTGG
>JAZNZG010000282.1:0-6071 GCA_045594825.1 Faecousia sp.
TCACAAGTTCGGGTGTTTACTACCGAGAAGGCAGAATTTGCCGCACTGTTGGAGGCAATGGCCATGACCTTATAGTAATACAGCGTTCCTGCAACGGCAGAGGTATTGGTCACGCTGGTGCCGGTGGTGGTGATCAGCTTCGCCCAGTTCTTGTTGTCGGTGGAGCGGTAGACCTGATATTTCACCGCTCCGTCCACTGCCTCCCAACTGATTTTGATCTTGCCGGAGGAAGCGATGTTACTGAGGGTGATCACAGGGCGGGGCAGATCACAGCGTCTGCTCTTCACCGTGGAGAAGGCCGAGTCAGCGGCACTGTTGGAAGCGATGGCCTTGACCTTATAGTAGTACAGCTGTCCCGCAACGGCAGAGGTGTTGGTCACGCTGGTGCCGGTGGTGGTGATCAGCTTTGTCCAGTTCTCTTTGTCGGTGGAGCGGTAGAGCTGATACTTCACCGCACCGTCCACTGCCTCCCAGGTGACCTTGACCTTGCCGGAGGAGGCGATGTTACTGAGGGTGATCACAGGGCGGGGCAGATCACAGCGTCTGCTCTTCACCGTGGAGAAGGCCGAATTAGCAGCACTGTTGGAAGCGATGGCCTTGACCTTGTAGTAGTACAGCGTTCCCGCCACGGCAGAGGTATTGGTAAGGCTGGTGCCGGTGGTGGTGATCAGCTTTGTCCAGTTCTCTTTGTCGGTGGAGCGGTAGACCTGATACTTCACCGCACCGTCCACTGCCTCCCAGGTGACCTTGACCTTGCCGGAGGAGGCGATGTTACTGAGGGTGATCACAGGACAGGGCAGATCGCAGCATCTGCTCACCACCGCGGAGAACTCCGAGTCAGCGGCACCGTCGGAAGCGATGGCCTTGACCTTGTAGTAGTACAGCGTGCCCGCAACGGCGGAGGTATTGGTCACACTGGTACCGGTGGTGGTGATCAGCCTTGTCCAGTTCTCTTTGTCGGTGGAGCGGTAGAGCTGATACTTCACCGCACCGTCCACTGCCTCCCAGGTGATTTTGATCTTGCCGGAGGTGGCGTCATTGGAGACCGTCACAACAGGAGCATCCAACGGGACTGCTACTTCCCGGAATTCGTATTCTCCACATACATTGCAGGTTCTGTATTCCGTATTTCCATAATACAGCTGCCATGCACCCATATCATGCCCCAAGGCATCCACGATTTCATCAATAACCGGGAATCGGCAGACCGTGCATCTTTCTCCGCTATATCCCGGGCTATAACAATCAGCGGCTAATTCATATGGTTCAAAATCATGATTTTGGCATTGTTGGACCCAGTTAAGCTGGAACAATTGGGAATATTCCTCCACCAGTTCCTCCGTCCATGTATCGTTATTGGCCGGGTAATAAGCCGTAGCATTGATGTTGTAGAAATTATCCTCATTGATCGCCGGAGCATCCCCGTTAAAAACAAGGATGCCGGATGTAAATTCGCTTGTGAACGCATTGTCAAACGCTCCCCATGCGATCGATTTCGTATCCTCCGGGATCTCGTAATAAAACGCGGAGCTTCCGTCGGGGTACTTAACCAGGCAATCCGATTCTGTCAGGTAAAGAGAACCGTTTTTTATGCTGTATACGGGATTCTGGGGGTCAACGGTGATCTGTTCCAGGTTTGTTCCGAAGAACACCGGCTGAAGGATACCGGTAAGAGCTGCGGGAATATGAATCGACCGTAATACTGTCCCAGTGAAAGCATACTGTCCTATAAAGGTACAGGACTGGGAAAGATTCACTGTTTCCAAACTTCTGCATCCGCAAAATGCCCAGTATCCAATGCTTTCAACGGTATCCGGCATACGCACTTCCTCAAGATAGATCGCACCTTCACAGGCGGAGTTGCCGATCAGTACCACCCCTTCAGGGATCGTGAGCACAGTATTTGTGCGTCCGGACGGGTAATACAGCAGTGCAGTCATTTCCTTGTCGTAAAGTGCACCGTTATACACAGTTACATTTTCATTGTCCTCTGCCACTGTCAGCGTTTTTAAATTGTAACACTCCAAAGGCACACCCGACAGGCCCGAAGCACTTCCGCCATACATACTAAAGGTGCTGGGGAAGGAGATCGTTTCAAGGGAACTGCAGCGATAAGCCCACTCAGAACTTAATGTCTGAATACCTTCTCCAATGGTGATGGAACGAATCGTGTCATTTTCATAGAATGTGAACCGATCAACCGCAACAACAGGATATCCTCCGATCTCACCGGGAACTGTTACATCCCCGCCGGTTCCCACATAGTTGGTAATGGTAGCGATACCGCCGGTTACGGAGTAGATGAAGTCTCCTTCCAGCAGTCCTTCCAGTATTTCTGCCTCTTCACCGCAGGCGGTACACTGACCGGATATGTAGTTGTGTCCGGTTGCTTCGATGTCCTGGGTCTCAAACGCATCGCAGTTGACACAATCCCGCTGCTCTTCACCTTTTAAGGTACAGGTTGCCTCCTTTGTGGTGTACCACTGGCCGAAATCATGTTCTGCCACATCGGTAAGGGTATCCACATAGCTGTCGCCGCAGGCGGTACATATGTGGGTAGTATAGCCCGGCTGTGTACAGGTGGGGGGTGTTACGGTGGACTGATAGTCATGGACGTGCTCCGTAGAAAATCTGCCAACGATGGAAACATCGCTTTCCACACAGAATCGATATTCCACTTCCTGGCTGACCAATGTGTCATTTACATACCAGCCCAGAAATTCCTTATTCTCATCCGGCTGTGCAGTAACCATAGCATACTCACCGGTTACAAAATATCCGCCGCCGGAAACGGTTCCGCTTCCCTCTGCGGTGACCGTCACAGTCAGATTTTCAATCTCATCAGCCGTCAATTCGCTGTCAACAGCAATTTCCGCTCCGTCTGCTCCCACAAGCACATGCACCGCGGATGCATCCGCTTCCGCCACGCCTACTGTGCCCACAAGCTCATCGCCCGCTTCGATCTCTATATCAAAGTAGTTGACCACACGGGTCGCACTTCCGGCATCGATATCGTATTCCTGAAGCTGATAGGACATCTGTCCGTCAGCTGTTGCAGTAACCGCAACTTCAAATTCCTCATCACAGGGCAGGATCACGATCTTTTGCCCGTTTTCATCCATAAGGGCTCCGATGGTGCTGTCTTCGATCTGCTGAACGGTATCATCAACGATCTGTGCCACCAGGATGCCGTCGCTGTCATAAACAGAAATATCAACCGGACAGTTGACCACCAGATACCGTGTGCGGGCATCTTTCTTCAGCTCAGCTCCATCCAGCGAATCCAGCCATGCCATATACTGTTCCGGGTAGTGCGTGGTGCTGATCTTGCCCAGGTTGGCACCCAGATATAAAGTAACCACAGGATGCAACACAGGAAACGCGGGAAGATCTGCCAGGATCAGTTCCACCACCGCACCAACATCAAAAGGTGCACCGTTAAAGGATGCCAAGGTATTGGCCAAATCGGACTGGTAACCGATCACATAGGTATTCTGATTTATAAAATAAGATGCAAGGGCGTCCACCGCATTGTTAAAACCGGTGTACTGGGATTTGCTGTACGCTGTCAGCTCAGAAACGGATTTGTCGGTGTCCATTCCGCTGATGATCTTGCTGTACTGGGTCTTCATCCCGCTGAATGCACTGCTGAAGTCGTTGTAATTGACCTCGTTGCTGGGCAAATAGTAGGTGATGCCGTACCGGCTGAAATTCCAGTCATCCGGTGCAACCATGGTAACCAGGTCATTGGGATTCACAATATTGAAAATATTGTTATCCTTGGTGGAATAACTGGGGTGATCCTTCCGCACGCCCATGGGGCATGCAAAGCAATAGGCGAAAATACCTGTTTCAGACAGGCCGGCGATCCGGTTGTTCCGTGCATCCCAATTGAGCTGGTGTGCGGTCAGATTGGCCGTCGCTGCAGCCCGGCTGTAACCGGTGATCCAAATTTTGATGTTTTCATTTGCACCGATTTCTGCGATATGTGCTTCGATCCCATCCAGGACCTGACCGGCAGCCTGGGAGAAGCCCTCATGCTCGCTGGTAGTGCCGACTGTTGCGTTGCTGGCCCATTCGGATTCATACCCGCCTCCCCGGATGGCAACCGCGATCAGCGTAAATGTTTCTCCCGTTGTATCGGTCACCGTTTTACTGCCGATTGCATAGCCAATGGTTTGTGTTGTCGGTGTTGGATAATGGGTAGTGATCTTGGAAAACTCCAATTGCTTCAACAGATCCTGTATGGATGTGGCTCCGGTCCTGGCCGCAGCCATGGCCATGCGGATGGACATTTGTGCCAATTCGTGATTATAGGAATCACTGTCCTCAAAAAACCAGTTTTCATCGTAATGGAATGTGTATGTTTCATCTGCACCGGACACTTCCGAATGATATCCAAAGGATCCGTCGATCACGGCAGGTTTAACCTGATATTTATTTTCTGCCAGTTCCGGGCCATTTGTAAAGGCAGTGCTTTGGGAATTGACTGTGTTAGATACAGGGTGAGAATCTATAAAGGCTCTTTGGTCGATCACCGTTTGGCTGCCAACCAGCAGATAATCCTCGTTTTCATGCTCGGATTCGGCAGAAGAAACACCGTCAACACTGGGGTCGTTCCATGTCACATCCACCGCATACCAGTTTCCGTCTTCCATCTGCACATAGTTCCACATATGGGCTTTGGATCCGCTGCTGTTGGTGGCTGTTCCGTTGACCAGGACGCAGGGAATGGAAAGATCATCGCAAAGCACTTTAAACGCCCGGGCATAACCCTCACAGACAGGACCGTCCGTTCCGGTGCTGCCGGTCAATGCCCCGATACAGTTTCTGCAATCCCAATCAATGCCGTCCAGTTCTTCACTTGTGTTATAGCAGTTATTTTTTGTGAGCCACTGGTTCAGATACCGCACTTTTGCATAGCGGGAGCCGGCAGCTTCTTCCGTAATGGCTTCCACCGCATCGTCGCGTGCTGCGATGGCCGAGCGGATCGTTCCCGCACTTTGGTATTCCTCCGTGCGTATATCAAAGTCAGAGGACTGCAAAACAAAATCCACATACAAGTTATAGCTAACTGTGCCGGTACCGTCCCCATTATCCACAAAGCTGTTGGAGTGGCCGATGATGCATTGGCTTGCACCGGAAAGCCAAAAAACTTCCGGGCAGTCCCGGTCAAAGGCACTGTAAACCGCTACAACGTAGGCAAGGACCTCAGACTGTTTATCCGATATCGCCTCCATCACAGTCTCCTCCGCTGCATCCTGGATTTCGGAATCCGATGCACCGTTTTCATATGTAAAGGGAATCGCGGAAGATGTAACATCCACAACATTATAGACATAGCTGCCATCCGCGTTTTCGCCGGTGGTGGGATCAATGAGTGCATCAGACTGTCCGTCACCGTCGCTGTTCTCCTCCAGCCAGCTGTAAAAGCCGGTGGCATAGGAGGGCAGCGTTGCCAGCCGGTCGATCCACTTTACCTCCCGGGTGGATTTGATGGCAGGAACACCGTTGGAATCAAGAGAAAAGGTTGCTGCAGGCACAGCAGAAGTCTCAAGCTCCGGCAGGTCAAACGTCTCAACGGTTTCCGTAGATGAAGAAATGTCCTGATCCGTCTGTGCTCGTACAGACACCGGCAGAAGTGACAGCATTATGCAAAACGCCAGCAGGCTACTGATCCATTTTTTGAGTTTCTTCACTTTTCATTCCCCTTTTCATCGTTTTTGTTCATAAGATGCGGAAATACATAAAGACCAGGTCTGTTTAAACTATTTCATAATTATAATAACACAGCCAATTATGCATTTCAAGGCACAATCGTCATGGACGCGATCCGCTGTTTTCTGCAGGCTTTGCATAAAAGTTACATATTGGAATCATCTTCAGCATTTACCGCAAAGTTCCAAGCATAGCTTCTTTCCGCCGGGCAAAAATAGCTACGGAAAGAAAATGCTTTCTTCGGAAAGTATTGGACTTTCCAAGAAAGCGAAAAGGAGATTCAAGCTATGAAGAACAACAACCAGATCAATGTGCCCCAGGCCCGTGAAGCCATGGACAAGTTCAAAATGCAG
>JAZNZG010000283.1:0-12972 GCA_045594825.1 Faecousia sp.
ACCCCCATGATCTCCGGTTTCCTGATGGATCAGTTTGGCATGACCGCCCTGTTCCCTTATGCCGCCATCTTTGTTGCACTGGCCTTTGTCACCATGGCTTTGACCCGGCACGGAGATGCCCGTCCCGCTGAAAAGGCTTGAGTTCTATGGTTATTTTTATCATTCTGATCGTTCTTGTTGTGCTTTACCTGCTCTGCCTCCGGGGAAGGAGCAATCACCCCGGCATGAAGGCTTTGCAGGGATACAGCTACGCCCACCGGGGACTGCACGATGATATGCTGCCGGAGAACAGCCTGGCCGCCTTTGAGGCAGCGGTGAAGCATGGCTTCGGCATGGAGCTGGATGTACATTTGCTGAAGGATGGCTCTTTGGCTGTGATCCACGACTCCCTTTTACTGCGGACTACCGGTGCTCCGGGCCGCGTTGAGGATCTGACCGCGGACGACCTCCCCAACTACCGCCTGCAAGGCACCGGGCAGACCATCCCCGCCTTTCCTCAGGTGCTGGAGCTGGTACAGGGTAAGGTGCCGCTGATCGTTGAACTGAAGACCGCCGACGGCAACTATGCACAGCTGTGCCAAAAGGTTTGCAGCCTCCTGGATGGCTATAACGGTCTTTACTGTATCGAGTCCTTTGACCCCCGGTGTGTGCTGTGGCTGAAAAAGCACCGCCCCGATATGATCCGCGGCCAGCTGGTGGAAAACTTCCTGGCTGCAAAAGGCTCTGTTCCCTGGATCCTGAAATTCCTCTTGACCCATCAGCTGACCAATTTCCTGCTCCGGCCGGACTTTGTTGCCCATAAATTCGCTGACCGAAAGCTGCCGGGCAACTTCCTTGTGCGAAAGCTGTGGCGTGTGCAGGGTGTTTCCTGGACATTGAGAACGCCTGAGGAGTACCGCACCGCAACGGAAGAGGGATATATTCCCATTTTTGAGAATTTCCTCCCGTAATTGCTTTTTTGTCTGTTATCTGCTATAATGCAGTTATTCAAATTTTACAGAAATGAGGTCTATGGTATGAAGCGTTTGTTTTGCCTTCTTTTGGCTCTGAGCCTTCTTCTGTGTGCCTGCGGCAGCAAAGAAGAGCCTGAACCGTCTGCGGAAGCAGCCCCTCCCGTCACAGAAGCACCACCCACCGAAGCTCCTACCGAGGCACCCACCGAAGCTCCTACGGAAGCTCCCACCCAGCCTGCTGCGGTTGAGCCTTCCTTCCGGCATCCTTTGACCGGCGAGGCTCTGGATACCGCCTTTACCGGGCGGGCTACTGCCATCGTCATAAACAACGCCAGAAAAGCTATGCCCCAATGCGGCATCCGGGAGGCCGATTTCCTTTATGAATTCGAAACCGAAGGCGGCATCACCCGTTGTCTGGCGATCTTTACCGATTTTTCCGATGTAGGCGTTCTCGGCCCCATCCGCAGCTGCCGAACTTACTTCAGTAATGTCAGCGTTTCTTATGACGCTCCCATTTTCCACTGCGGCGGCAGTCCCATGGCAAAAAGAGGTCAGTACAGCGACAGCCTGGATACCATCTCTAACTGGGAACATGTGGACCAAATGTCCTATCCCGCCTACTTCACCCGTGACCAACAGCGGTTCAACAACGGCTATGCCTGGGAAAACACCCTGTTCTCCTCAGGTGAAGATGTACAGAAGGCCCTGAAAAAGCTGGAGCTGAACACCGTTACGGTAGAAGGCACCGACTACGGTCTGAAGTTTAACGAGGTTTCCGGTATCAGCGGCGAAACCGCCAACAAGGTGACGGTTTCCTTCCTGGGCTCCAAGAAGACCATCATGACCTACAACGCTGAATCCGGCCTGTATGAAGCCGCACAGTATAACACCGACTGGATCGATGCCAACAACGGTGATACCCTGGCATTCCGCAATGTTTTGATTCTGAACGCAAACCAGAAGCGGATCTCCGACGGTAAAAATACCCGTTCTTTCTATGATATCATCGGCGAGGGCGACGGCTATTTTGCCTGCGACGGACAGATCGTTCCCATCAAGTGGAGCCGACCCAGCCTGCGTGAGCCCTTTGCTTACACCCTGGCCGACGGCACGCCCATCACTTTGGGCGTGGGCAGCAGCTATGTTGCCATCGTAGCTTTAAGTGCTTCCCCCACATACGAATAAATGCATGATCCTGCGGCACTCCAACGGAGTGCCGCAGTTTTATTGCGGAGAAAAATTGTTAATTTTCCTCATCCGGGGTAGAAGTTCTGCTGTGATTATGCTATAATGAGCGTAAGTATAGCCTATTTTATATGGAGAGAGAAACTATGTTGGAACTTTTAGCCCCGGCAGGCTCTATGGAAGCTCTGCGGGCCGCAGTACAAAACGGAGCCGATGCGGTATACCTTGGCAGCGGTAGCTTTAATGCCCGGCAGGGTGCCAAGAATTTTACCCCCCAGGCCCTTACAGAAGCGGTCAAATACTGTCATATCCGGGGCGTTGCCGTTCATTTGACCTTGAACACCCTGGTGTCTGACAAGGAAATGGCGGACGCTGCCGCCCTGATCCGTCACGCCGCCGAAAGCGGTGTGGACGCTTTTATCGTGCAGGACCTGGGCATCCTTCGCCTGTGTGGTGAGATCGCACCCCATATTCCCGTCCACGGCTCCACCCAAATGACCATTCACTCTCTGCCCGGTGTGCTGATGTGTGCCGCTTGGGGCATGTCCCGTGTTGTCCTCAGCCGGGAGCTGAGCCGGGAAGAGATCCGCTATATCTGCCAAAATTCCCCCATCGAGATCGAGGTCTTCGGTCACGGTGCTTTGTGTATGGGCTACTCCGGTCAGTGCTATCTGTCCGCAGCCATCGGCGGCCGTTCCGGTAATCGTGGCCGCTGTGCCCAACCCTGCCGTCAGAGCTACGGCTACAGCCGCTGGCAAAATCAGTACCCCTTAAGTCTTAAAGATAACTGTCTTGTCCACTATCTGCAGGATCTGCAGCAGATGGGCGTCGCCTCCCTAAAGCTGGAAGGCCGTATGAAGCGGCCGGAATATGTGGCCGCGGTGACACAGGTGTATCGCCAGGCTCTGGACACCGGAAATGTGACACGGTCCATGGAGCAGCAGCTCCACGACGCCTTCAACCGCCAGGGTTTTACCAACGGTTACTACGCCGGCAATATCGGCAGCCACATGTTCGGTATCCGGGAGGATACCCAGGATAACCAGGTTTGGCTTAAGGAGCTTCGTCAAACATACGAAGCTGCTGAAAACAGCCTTGTTCCTGTGTCTTTCCACGCAGTGGTCCGTCCCGAGGGTACCAGCTTGTCTGTCACCGACCCGGAAGGCCGTATTTGCAGCCTGAACGGTCCTCCCGCCGAGGTGGCCCGGGTGCGGGAGCTGACTTATGATGACCTTGCCGAGCGATTGGGTAAGACCGGCGGCACACCCTACCGCTGTGTCAATGTCCATGCCGACATTGCTCCGGGCATGTCCCTGTCTGCCGCGGCCATCAACGCCATGCGGCGGGATGTTCTGAACCTGCTCACCGCCCAACGAGCCCGCCGCGACCTGCCCAGGCTGGGCCGACCCCAGCGTCTGCCCCAGTTCCCCGGCAAGCGGGATGTTCCGGAGCTGACGGTGCAGGTCACCACCCGGGAGCAGATCACCGGCAGACTTCTAAAGCTGAAGCCTTCTGTTCTGTATGTCCCTATGCACATCTTGGCAGAAGACCCCGCATTCTGTGTTTCCCTGGTCCGCAACGTGCATGTCTGTGCCGTGCTGCCCCGGATCGTCCACGACGGAGAGCTGCCCGGCTTGAAGCAGACCCTCCGTGGTTTGAAAAACTTGGGCGTTAAGGAGGCTTTGGTGGGTAACCTGGGCCTGCTGCTGCCGGTACGGGAGTGCGGCATGCTTGCCAGAGGCGATTTCGGTCTGAACCTGTATAACTCCGGCTCTGTGTATACCGCAAGAGAATTGGAGCTGCGTTCTGCCTGTTTGAGCTTTGAAATGACCCTGCCCCAGATCCGGGATGTGAACAAAGCCGTTCCCTGTGAACTGCTGATCTACGGCAGACTGCCCCTTATGGTCACGGAAAACTGCCTTATCAAGGGCAAGACCGGCAGCTGCACCTGTCACCTGGGCCCCACAAAGCTCACGGATAAGACCGGCTCCGACTTCCCTATTATCAAAGACGGCAATTCCTGCCGCAGCGTCCTGCTTAACGGCAAAAAGCTGAACTGGCTGGACCGCCAGGACGACCTGGCACGGCTGGGCCTGTGGGCCACCCGTCTGTACTTTACCACCGAAAATATGAAAGAAGTGGACCAGGTTCTGAATATGTATCAGAAGCCTGTCCCCTTTGACCCCGGCTCCGGCACCCGTGGCCTGTATCTGCGGGGTCTTGACTGAAAGGAAATTTGTATGCAGCTGATTCTCGCGTCCCAATCCCCCCGTCGCAAGGAGCTGATGGGACTGTTCGGCATCCCCTTTGTGATCCGCTGTGGGGATACGGATGAGACCATGGATCCCCACAAGCCTGCCTGTCAGGAGGTGGCCCGGGTCAGCCGTGCCAAAGCACTGGCCATAGCACGGGAGCCCGATGATGTGGTGATTGCGGCGGATACCATCGTTGTCTGTGCCGGACAGGTCCTGGGCAAGCCCAAAGACGAAGCCGATGCCTTCCGTATGCTCCGGCTTCTCAGCGGCCGGGATCATCAGGTGATGACCGGCATGACCATTTTGCGGGGCAACGAGGAGCTGGTGCATACCGAGATCACGGACATTCACTTCCGGGAGCTTTCCGACCGGGAGATCCACGCATATATCCGCACAGGTGAGCCTATGGATAAGGCCGGAAGCTACGGCATCCAGGGTGGTGCGGCTCTGTTTGCCGAAAAAATGGCAGGGGACTATTATAATGTAATGGGCCTGCCCGTATGTCGTTTGGGTCAGATGCTCCGGGCCATCGCACCCGAACTGATGGAGGAAACCGTATGAGACATTTATTTACAACCCGCGTAAGGGTGGTTTTGATCGTTGCTGTGCTGTTGGCCATCGTGCTGACCGTTGTCGGCAACCTCACCGGACTGACCCTGCCGGAAATGTGGACCAAGGGTATTCTGACCCCCATCCGCACCGGTGTGAGCCAGCTTACCGACCAGGCCGAGCGGCTTTACAGCTATATGTTTAAGTATGAGGCCATTGTGGCGGAAAACGAGCAGTTAAAGGAAGAGCTGGCACAGATCGAAGACCGTGCCAGACAGGCCGACTCCATCGCCCGTGAAAATGAGCGGCTGCGGCTGCTGCTGGATCTGCCCACCGCCACCGAGGAATATGACCTGGTGGACAGCTATATCATTTCCCACAGCTCCAATGACTGGTCCAGCACCTTCACCATCAACCGGGGCACCAATGTGGGTATTGAAGAGGGTATGTGTGCCATCACCGCCAACGGTGAATTGGTGGGTCTTGTCAGCGAGGCCGGCACCAACTATGCCATTATCAAGTCCGTTTTGGACTCTTCCCTGGAAATTAGTGCCACCATCGCCGCCTCCGGCTATAACGGCATGGTGCAGGGCGGCTATTCCACCGGTCTGGAAGGCCTGCTGCGTATGAACTACCTGCCCACCGACGCCACCATCCGTAACCGGGACCAGGTGGTCACCACCGGTTCCACCGTCTATCCCCGGGATCTGATCCTGGGTTATGTGGTGGACGCAGGCTTTGACGATACCGGCGTTGCCAAGTTCGCTCTGCTGGAGCCCGCCGCCGACATCGGCAGCCTGGAGCAGATCTTCATTATTACCAACTACAACGCAGGGTGATCGCATGGCTAAAAAGTACGAATTTCAGCCGGATAAGCCCCGTTCTTCCTGGCTGAGTAAACTGTATCTGACCAAGCTTCAGCGTAAAAGGGTGCTGAAGTGGTTTCTCTATGCCCTGTCGGTGCTGGTGCTGTCCCTTTTGCAGGATGTGGTGCTTTGCAATTTCCGGCTCAACGGTGCCACCACGGAGCTGGTGCCTGTTGCCATCTTCCTGATCTGCATTTTGGAAGGAACGGAGCGGGGCTGTGTGTTCGCACTGGTATCTTCTGCCCTGTACCTGTTCTCCGGCACCGCCGCCGGTCCCCACGCCATGGTATTCATCACCGGCCTGGCGATCCTGGTTTGTATTTTCCGGCAAAGCCTTTTGCAAAAGACCTTCTCTTCCGTCCTGCTTTGCATGATCCTTGCCATGGCATGCTATGAATTGCTGATCTTTGTATCTGCCATTTTCCTGGGCTATACCTACGCGGCCCGCTTTATTGGTTTTGTTATCACCACCGGCCTGTCCTTGCTGGCCGTGCCGGTTTTATATCCCATTTATGTATCCATCAGTTCTATCGGAGGCGAATCATGGAAAGAATAAGCCGATTCCGTTCCCGCATTTTGCTGGTATTCTTTCTTGTGGTCGTCGGTCTGCTGGCTTTGAAGCTTTATGACCTGCAGATCCTGGATGAAGATGCCGGTGCTGACACCACCGCCACATTTACCACCCTGACCCGTGTCAAGGCTGCCCGTGGCGATATTCTGGACTGTAACGGCAACGTGCTGGTAAGCAACCGTGCCAGTTACGACTTGATCCTCAACCACTATGTGGTGCTGAGTACCAACGGCACCAACCAGAATCTTTACAATCTGATCAAAGTCTGTGAGGAGCAGGGAATCGAGTACAACGAGCATTTCCCTGTTTCCCTGGAGCGTCCCTTCACCTACACGCTGGACGCATACAGCGATACCTGGAACGGTTATTTCCAGTCGTTTTTGGAATATGCCGGCGGCATTGACTCGGACATTACCGCTCCTTTGCTGTTGGAAAAGCTCCGGAACCGGTATGACCTGCCCGCTGAATGGACCGACGAAGAGGTCCGCAAGGTCATCGGCCTGCGTTACGAGCTGTCCCTGCGGTACTGTGTCCCCACCATGGCCAACTATGTGTTCCTGTCCGACGCCAGCGACGAAGCCCTTTCCGCCATTACGGAAATGAATATCCCCGGTATGGGCGTTGAGTCCTCCACCGTTCGTGAATACAACACCTCCAGTGCCGCCCATATTTTGGGCTACGTTGGTGCCATGAGCCCGGAGCAGTGGGAATACTACAAGACCATCGAAGGCTACGAAATGGATGCCGAGGTGGGTCAGGCCGGCCTGGAGCAGGTGTATGAGGAGTACCTCCACGGCGTGGATGGCTGGCGTGAGGATACCGTTACCTCTGACGGCACTTTGGTGTCTTCCATTTATCTGTCCGAGCCGAAGGCCGGCTCCAATGTGGAAATTTCCATCGATCTGAAGCTGCAGGAAGCCGGTGAAGAGCAGTTGGCTCTCACCATCCAAAATCTTCAGGGTCAGGAGGACCCGGATGCCGACGGTGCCGACGCGGAAGGCGGTGCTGTGGTGGCTATGGATGTAAAGACCGGCGAGGTGCTGGTTTGTGCCAGCTACCCCACCTACGACATCACCAAGATCTTTGAGGATTACAATGAGCTGCTGGAGGCCGAGGGCAACCCCCTGTACAACCGGGCATTGTTCGGCACCTATCCCCCCGGCTCTACTTATAAGATGTCCACGCTGATCTCTGCCATCGACTCCGGCAGGACCACTGCCAATGAGAAGATCGAAGACCTGGGCGTTTTTGATAAGTACGACGGCTTCTACTGCACCTGTCTGCGGTTTGCCAGCTCCCGGGTGGGTCACGGCTTTTTGGACGCCGCCCACGCCTTAAAAGTCTCCTGCAACTACTACTTCTATGTTTTGGGCGACCGTCTGAACCTGGATGTTATGGACAACACCGCCAAGCGGTTGGGTCTGGGCGAGCCTACGGGTATTGAGCTGCCGGAGGCCACCGGCTACCGTGCCAATGCAGAAACCAAGAAAAACCTGTATGTGGGCGGCGACGCCTTGTGGTATCAGGGCGACCAGGTCCTGGCCGCCATCGGTCAGGGTGAAAACCGCTTCACCCCCATGCAGCTGTGTGTCTATGCGTCCACATTGGCCAACCAGGGCACCCGTTACAAAGCCACCTTTATGAACCGCATCGTGTCCTCTGACTATCAAAGCCTGTTGGAGGAAAACAGCCCCACAATCGTGGATCGGCTGGATATCTCCGACAACGCCTACAACGCCTGTCTGGAGGGCATGATCAAGGTCACCTCCGAGCGGGAAGGCACCGCTTTCTCCCAATTCCGGGATTATCCCATCACCGTTGCCGGCAAGACCGGTACCGCCGAACAAAACTACAACGCCTCCGATAACGGTGCCTTTGTTTGTTTTGCTCCTGCGGACGATCCCCAGATCGCCATTGCATCTATATCGAGCAGGGCGGTCACGGCAGTACCGTGTCCTCCGTTGCCCGTGCCATTTTGGATGTGTATTTCGATGTGGACGAAGTTAGTGAGGTCGTCACCTACGAAAACCGTCTGGGCTGATACTGTAACATCCCGGCTGTCATACGGCAGCCGGGCTTTGTTTTGCTTTCTGTTGTTGTTATGTAAACCTCTATGAAATGTAAGCTTTCGTTTTTTATGCAAATCATCAAAATTCAAGGAGGCCGCCCTTAAACTTTCTCTTTTCCCCCTCTTTACGAATAGAAAAAAGCGGTGTATAATATGGAAAGATAAAAAGAAAGGGGTGTGTTTCATGTATTGCTTGCGTTGCGGACGGGAAGCGGAAGAGGAGCAGGTGTTTTGTTCCGCCTGTCGGGAAAACATGGAGCAGTATCCGGTAAAGCCCGGAACACCCATTCACCTGCCCCGTCGTCAGACAGCCGTCAGTATCAAGAAAAAGTCCCGCAGGAAAAGGCTGCTCCCCCCGGAGGAACAGGTGCTTCATCTGAAGAAGTCTCTGCGGCGGACCCGTGTCTTCGTCGCTCTGCTGATCCTTCTTCTTGGGCTGGTCATCGGTGCCGGTTATTGGTATTTTAGTCAGAACGACACTAACATTGGCAGAAACTACAACATTGACACCAATCAACAGACAGAGTAAGTGTTTCACGTGAAACATTTTCCGCAATAATGTTTCATGTGAAACAAAGAAAGGGTATACTTATGGGAAGAATCATCGCTGTGGTCAATCAGAAAGGCGGCGTGGGTAAGACGACCACCGCCGTAAACCTTACTGCCGCTCTGACAGAGGCCGGTAAAAAGGTGCTTCTGTGCGATTTTGACCCCCAGGCAAACGCCACCTCCGGTATGGGTGTGGATAAACGGCGGGTGCAGCACAGTGTTTATGATGTCATCATCAACGGTCTTCATCCCCTGGATGTGGTGGTGGAAACCAAATACGGTGACGTTCTCCCCGCTACCGCCGATTTGGCCGGTGCCGGTGTTGAACTGATCACCATGCCCGAGCCAAATTTCTATCTCCGGAAGGCTTTGGAAAAGGTGCGGGATCAGTATGATGTCATTTTTATTGACTGTCCCCCTTCCCTGGAGCTGCTCACCCTAAACGGTCTGTCTGCGGCTGACAGTATTTTGGTGCCGGTGCAATGCGAATATTACGCATTGGAAGGTCTTACAGACCTGATGACCACCCTGCGTCTTGTAAAAAAGCGTATGCATCCCACCCTGGATATTTTCGGCGTGGCACTGACTATGTTTGACGGTAGAACCAACTTCTCTACCCAGGTGGCACAGGAGGTACGCCGTCACTTCCCCGGCAAGGTTTTCGCAACCGTTATTCCGAGAAATGTCCGTCTGGCCGAGGCTCCCAGCCACGGTCTGCCGGTCACCGTGTATGACCGTCACAGCCGGGGTGCTGTTGCATACCGGTCTATGGCAAAGGAAATCATCAGCAAATTATAATTGAGGTGATACCATTGGTAAGTCAGAAAGGATTGGGCAAGGGTCTGGGTGCCCTTATGGGCGATTACATCATGGATGAGCCCGCAAGCAGCAAAAGCCCCTACAAAATGCTGCCCATATACAAAATTGAACCGAATCCACATCAACCCCGACAGGATTTTGACGAGGCTGAGCTGCAGGCTTTGGCAGAATCCATCGTCACCCATGGCATCATTCAGCCTTTGACCGTACGGGAGACCGGCACCGGTTATTATCAGATCATCGCCGGTGAACGCCGCTGGCGTGCTGCCCGGCTTGCGGAAATAAAAGAAGTTCCCGTGGTCGTTATGGAAGCCGATGAAAAAAAGACCATGGAGCTGGCCCTCATCGAAAATCTCCAGCGGCAGGACCTGAATCCTGTGGAAGAGGCCCTGGGTTATCAAACCTTAATGGATCAGTACGGACTGACCCAGGAGGAAGCCGCCAAACAGGTGGGTAAATCCCGTCCCGCTGTGGCAAACACCTTGCGTCTGTTGGCCTTAAGCCCAGATGTTTTGGAAAAGGTGCGAACCGGTGCACTTTCAGCCGGTCACGCCAGGGCTGTCCTTTCGCTGAAAAGCGAAAAGGCCCAAAGAGATGCCGCACAAAAGATCATCGCTTTGGGATTGTCTGTCCGGCAAGCAGAGCTGCTGTGCAAGAATCTGAACAAAACTCCCGTGCCCAAGGCAGAGCCTGCTTTGACGGTGGACTATGTGGGGGAATGCGAAAAGATGTTGTCCAAGCAGCTGGGCCGTGGCGTGAAGATCATAAACGGAAAGCGGAAAGGCCGCTTTGAATTGGAATTTTACGGACAGGAGGACCTGCAGGTCCTGCTGGATGCTTTGATGAAAATAGAAAAGTGAGAGATTAAAAGGAGAAATATTATGAACAAGAAGTTATATCGTACCAAGCAGGATAAGAAGCTGGCCGGTGTTTGCGGCGGCGTTGCCAAGTATTTTGATCTGGACCCTACCGTCGTCCGTCTTATTTGGGCCATTGTTTGCCTGTTTGCCGGTACCGGCATTTTGGCATACATCGTGTGTGCCCTGATCATCCCCGAAGAGCCTGACTATATTGAAGCAGAATAATGCTGCCCACGCGAATTAAGGAGAGGTAATTATGTTAGACATTAAGAAAATCAAAGAAAATCCCGATGCCGTTAAGGCCGGGCTGAAGGCCAAAGAAGTAGATTGTGACGCCATTATCGATAAGATTTTGGAAATGGATGTGCAGGTCCGTGGACTGAAGACTTCCACCGAGACCAAGACCGCCCAGAAAAACAAGCTGGCAAAGGAAAACGGTAAGCTGTTTGGTCAGAAGAAGGGTGCGGAAAAGCGTGGCGAAGACACCTCCGCCATTGACGCTCAGATCGAAGCGAACAAGGCCGAGTCCATCGCCCTGGATGCCTCCATCGCCGATGAGGCCGCTCTGCTGAAAGATCTGAATGTGGAATTCAAAACTCTGATGCTGAGCCTGCCCAATCTCCCCGACGAGGACCTGCTCCCCGGCGGCAAGGAAAACAACCAGCCCCTGCGTTATGTGGGCAACAAGCCCGCATTTGATTTCGAGCCCCAGCACCATGTGGATCTGTGCCAGGGCCTGGGTCTGATCGACTATGAGCGTGGCGTTAAGCTGGCAGGTGCCGGCAACTGGATGTACACCGGCATGGGTGCACGCCTGGAGTGGGCTCTGCTGAATTACTTCATCGACTGTCACATCGCTGACGGCTATGATTTCATCCTGCCTCCCCACATGCTGGAGTACCAGTGCGGTGAAACTGCCGGTCAGTTCCCCAAGTTTGCCGATGAGGTTTACAAGATCGCCAACCCCACCGACGACCGCATCCACTATATGCTCCCCACCGCAGAAGCCGCTTTGGCATCCGTCTACCGTGACGAGATCCTCACAGAAGCCGACCTGCCCAAAAAGTTCTTCGCATACACCCCCTGCTTCCGTCGTGAGGCGGGCTCTCACCGTGCCGATGAGCGTGGCATGGTCCGGGGCCACCAGTTCAACAAGGTGGAGATGTTCCAGTTCACTAAGCCCGAAGACTCTGACGCAGCCTTTGATGAGCTGGTCACCAAGGCAGAAAAGCTGGTGGAAGGTCTGGGCTTCCATTTCCGCACCGTGAAGCTGGCAGCAGGCGACTGCTCCGCATCCATGGCAAGAACTTATGACATCGAGATCCTGATCCCCTCCATGGACGGCTATAAGGAAGTTTCCTCCGTATCCAACGCCCGGGATTACCAGGCACGCCGCGGCAACATCCGTTTCCGCCGGGAAGCCACCGGCAAGCCCGAGTTTGTTCACACCCTGAACGGCTCCGGCCTGGCAACCTCCCGTATTTTCCCCGCACTGGTGGAGCAGAATCAGAGAGCCGACGGCTCCGTGGTGATCCCCGAGTGCCTGCGGAAATACCTGGGCGGCATGGAAATCATCGAGAAGAAGTAATTGAAATCCTATAAAAATATTATGTAAACCAAAAGGAGAGTTTCCCATGAAAAAGCTTTTTAACGAATTTAAAACCTTCATCGCCCGTGGCAACGTCATGGACATGGCAATCGGTGTTATCATCGCCACTGCCTTCGGCAAGATCACCACTTCCCTGGTCAACGATGTGTTTATGCCCTTCATCAGCTGGATCTTCGGTGCCCGTGACATGACCGCTCTGAATGTCATCGTCCGTCCCGAAATTCTGGACATCGACGGCAACGTTGTCCAGGCCGGCATCACCATCGGCTTTGGCACCTTTGTTGCCACCATCATCGACTTCATTCTGGTTGCTCTGGTTGTCTTCATGGTGGTCAAGGTCCTCAACACCGCCAAGGCCGCTGCTGAAAAGAAGAAGGCTGCCGAAGAGGAAGCCGCTCCCCCCGCACCTCCCGCTCCCTCTGCTGAGGAAGTCCTCCTCACCGAGATCCGCGACCTGCTGAAGGAGAAGCAGTAAAATGACCCGTACAGGAAAGCGTTTGCTTATCCTTGTTCTGACAGCGTGTCTGCTGTGTGGCTGTTCTTCCGCCCCTCAGGAGCAGGAAGTTGTCTGC
This sequence comes from Faecousia sp., assembly GCA_045594825.1. Lineage (GTDB taxonomy): Bacteria > Bacillota > Clostridia > Oscillospirales > Oscillospiraceae > Faecousia. Next base: position 12,857 of record JAZNZG010000283.1, read on the forward strand.
AACGGGCTGACGCTGACCCTCCCCGCCAGCTTTACCAATTTCAGCCAGGACGGTTATGCGGAAGGTCTTGCCTTTAATTATGCCGATGTGGATATGGGTATCTGCGGCAGCTTTGA
>JAZNZG010000284.1:0-1830 GCA_045594825.1 Faecousia sp.
CAATATGTGGGCACTGTTTCTGCTGCCCCTCTTCGGCACCTTTTGTGACAAGCAGAAGGGCAAGAGCGGGCGTCGTACGCCCTTTATCCGGCTGGGTACCGCCGTGGCTGCCATCGCACTTGTGGCATTGAGCTTTACAGACAACATGCAGCTGAATCAGATCCGGGATGTCAGCACCGTGGACGACCCCGCCGCTCTGGAGATCATTTACGACACCCAAAGTGAAAAAGAGCTGCAGACCCCCAACGGCACCAGGTTCGTTTTGTCTGATATCTTCTCCCGGGAGGCGTTTACACAGATCCGCAGCACCGACGACAGCTCCGATGTGACCAATCAGGACGAAAGCCGTACCCCCTACACCAGCTATGTGGTGCCTGCCCGCCAGGCCTATGCGGCAGAAATGACGGCAAATAATCCCACACCTTTGATCCTGTTTATCTGCGTGCTGCTGGTGCTGCTGTTGGCTATGGGCATTTTCCGTTCCCCTGCTGTGGCATTGATGCCTGATGTGACCATTAAGCCCCTGCGTTCCAAGGCCAACGCGGTCATCAACCTCATGGGCAACGCCGGCGGTATCATCGTGCTTGTATTGGGCATGGGCTTTGCCTTTGGCATTTCCGCCACGAAAAACGCCATGATGAGCTATACACCCTACTACATCACCATCGCCGCCGTCATGGTGGGTGCTTTGATCGTTTTCCTGACCACCGTCAAGGAGCCTGCCTGGGTGGCACAGATGCAGTCCGATGCCATCCGCTACGGCATTGAAGAAGAAAACAAGGAAGAAGCCGGTGAGAAAAGGAAGCTCTCCAAGAGCGAACGGTTCTCTTTGATCTGCATTCTCCTGTCTGTGGCTCTGTGGTACTTCGGTTACAATGCCGTCACCTCCAAATACTCCGTGTACGCCCCCAATGTACTGCTGATGGGTTACAGCGAAACCATGCTCATCGCCCAGGCCTGTGCCATCGTGGCATATCTGCCCGCAGGCATGGTGGCCTCCAAAATCGGCAGAAAAAAGACCATCCTTGCCGGTGTTGTAATGCTGACCGCAGCATTTACCGTGGCAGCCTTCCTCCGGGCAGGCAGCCCCGCATGGCTGATGTATATCATGTTCGCTTTGGCAGGTATTGCCTGGGCCACCATCAATGTCAACTCCTTCCCTATGGTGGTGGAGATGTGTTCCGGCAGCGATGTGGGCAAGTATACCGGCTTCTACTACACCGCCTCCATGGCCGCCCAGACCGCCACCCCCATGATCTCCGGTTTCCTGATGGATCAGATGGGTATGACGGTGCTGTTCCCCTACGCCACAGTCTTTGTGGCCCTGGCCTTTGTGACCATGCTGCTGGTTCGCCACGGCGACAGCAAGTTCATTGGCAAGAAGGGCCTGGAAGCATTCGATACTGACGACTGAAATTGAGGTACTGTTATGCTCATTACCCTGATTATTATTTGCTTGATCCTCTGCGGCGGATTCATCCTGGCTGTGATGGGCCGCAGAAACAATCCCGGCCTGGAAGCCATCCGTGGCTGGGCCTATGCCCACCGGGGACTCCATGACCGGAACCATCCGGAAAACAGTCTCTCCGCTTTCCGGGCCGCAGTAAAAGCCGGTTACGGCTCCGAGCTGGATGTGCATCTGCTGGCCGACGGCAACCTGGCTGTCATCCACGATTCTGACCTGAAGCGTACCACCGGTATGGAGGGGAAAGTGGAAGATCTGACGGCAGAGGACCTGAAAAACTACTACCTGGAGGGCACCCTGGAAACCATTCCCACCCTTCCCCAGGTACTGGAAGTATATGAGGGAAAAGCCCCTCTGATTATTGA
>JAZNZG010000285.1:0-10884 GCA_045594825.1 Faecousia sp.
CTTAAACTCCCCGGAGACCCTCATTTTTAACAAGCGGAAAAACCTCTTCGGCCTGAACCTGGCCAAGAAGAGTAAGCTGGGGTATCTGATCCTGGTGGAGGGCTACATGGATGCCATCGCCCTGCATCAGCACGGCTTTGACTGCGCCGTGGCCTCCCTGGGTACTTCTTTGACAGAGGACCACGCCGCTATCTTGAGCCGCTACACCGAGCAGGTGTATCTGATCTATGACGGCGACGAGGCCGGTCAGCGGGCCGCCCAGCGGGCCATCCCCATGCTGGAGAAAACGGGCCTGAAGATCAAGGTGCTGAAAATGCACGATGCCAAGGACCCCGATGAGTTTTTGAAGAAGTTCGGCCCCGACCGGTTCAAACTCCTGTTGGAAGAATCGGCAGGCCGTGTGGAATACCAGCTGGATGCCATTTTGCGTAAGTATGACCTCTCTATCGACGAGCAGAAGGTGGGCTATGTCCATGAGGCGGCAGAGCTGATCTGCACCCTGGACAGCTCCATCAAGCGGGAGGTCTACGGCGGCCGTGTGGCGGAAAGTGCGGGAATCAGCATGGAAGCCATGAAGCTGGAAGTGGGCAAGGCCTATAAACGCCGTATGGCCCGGGAGAAAAAGCGTCGTGAAAAGATCGATCTGGCACCCATGCAGGCATTACAGCCCAAGGACCGTTCCATTCGCTATGATAACATGAAATCTGCCATGGCAGAGGAGACCGTGATCGCCCAAGCCTTCCGGGAACCTGCCTTGCTGGATATTGCAAAGCTGAAAGAGTCTGACTTCTCTGTGGAGCTTTTGGGCCGGGTATACGGACAAATGCTGTACCGCCATCACAGCGGGCTGGAGATTTCTCCTGCGGTCCTCAGCGACCTGAAGCCGGAGGAGATGTCCCATGTGACCGGTATTCTCCACCGTCGCCAGGGCACCGTAAATGAGGATGCCTTCCGGGACTGCGTGAAGATCATTCTCTCCGAAAGCCAGAGCAGGAGCGTTTCCAGCGATGACGACCTGCTGGCATTACGGAATAAATTAAAGGAAAGTAAAGGAACCAGGCAATGAGCACTGCTCTTTTGGAAAATCCCAACGAAGCGGCTGAAAATGATTTTCTGCAGCAGATCCGCCAGTATCCCCGGCTGACACCGGAGGAGGAACTGGAGCTGGCAAAACGCTGTGCATCTGGTGATGAGGATGCCATCCGTCAGATGGTCAATGCCAATTTGCGGCTTGTGGTATCTGTGGCCAGGGAATATGCAGGCAGGGGCGTGCCTTTGCCGGATTTGGTGCAGGAGGGCAGTATCGGCCTTTTGGCGGCAGCCAAAAAGTTCGACTATACCCGCAGCTACCGCTTTTCTACATATGCCACAAAGTGGATCCGCCAGGGTGTGACCCGGTGTATCATGAATCACGCAGGGCTCATCCGTGTGCCTCAGTACACAGCGGAAAAGATCCGTAAGCTGATCGCAGCCAAAGCTGTGTTGCAGCAGCAGTCGGGGCAGGAACCTTCTGTGGCGGAACTGGCGGCTTATACACAGATGCCGGAAGACAAGGCGGCGGAGTATTTGTCCCTGATCCCGGAGATCTGCTCTTTGGATGCCTTTATAAGCGAAGACGGCTCTGTGTTGGCTCTGGAGGATGTCCATACACCCCAGCCCCAGGAGGAACTGATCCGCCGGGAGCTGAAAAACACCCTGGATACCATGATGGTGTCCCTCACACCCCGTCAGCAGCAGGTGCTGCGGCTGTACTTCGGTATGACGGACGGGACCTGCTATTCCTTGCAGCAGATCGGCGATGCGTTGGAGATATCCAAGGAACGGGCCCGGCAGATATTGCAGCAGGCCATGGACAAGCTGAAAAAAATGGGAACGGATTTTGGACTGGAGGATTTCCTGTCGTGATGGAATTTACATTTGAACCAAGCCTTTGGGAGGAAGCACTTGCTGCACTTCAGCCCGGAGATATCATAGACGCAGCCCGCTTTTTGGCACTGATGGAGCCGGAGGACGAGACTGCTTTTGAAGATGCTTTTTTGGAACTGAACGACCGGCACATCACTGTGGATGTTCGTTGTCTTCCCCAGGACCCCGGCAGCGGCGATCTGGCATTGCGGCTGCGGCAGGAGAAGGAACTGGCACATTCAGATGACCTGTGTACAGGCCTGGAGGAAAACGATCCTCTGCGTCTTTATTTGCAGGAGCTGGCATCCATTCCTGCCTTTGGAGATGAGCAGCTGCTGGCTGAAGCTTACGCAGCCGGTGACGAAAGCGTGGCGGAACGGCTGGTAAATCTGTCTTTGAGCCGCTGTGTGGAGCTGGCAAAAGAGATGACCGGCAGAGGAGTCCTGCTTTTGGATCTGATACAGGAGGCGAGCCTGGGCCTGTGGCAGGGCATTCTGTGTTATACCGGCGGCGATTTCGCTATGCACCGTGACTGGTGGATCCGTCAGTATTTGGCAAAAGCCGTAGTACAGCATGCCCGCAGCAGCGGCCTGGGCCAAAAGCTGCGGCAGGGCATGGAAGACTACCGGGACATGGACCAGCACCTGGTAGGCCAGCTGGGGAGAAATCCCACCCTTGAGGAGGTCGCCCAGGCGATGCACATCGCTTCCGAGGACGCAGCGGTGTACAGTGCCATGCTGGCAGCGGCAAAGGATCGCCGCACCCAGCCGGAAGAGCCGGAGGAATCCCCCGACGACGACCGTGCGGTGGAGGATACCGCCTATTTCCAAAGCCGTCAGCGGATCATGGAACTGCTGTCCACCCTTACCGAGCAGGAGGCAAAGCTGCTTTCTTTACGGTTTGGCCTGGAAGGTGGTATGCCCTTAAGTCCCGAGCAGACCGGACAAAAGCTGAATCTGACACCACGGGAAGTGGTGGAACTGGAAGCTGCCGCTCTGATGAAGCTGCGGCAGGAAAATTAAGATACAAAAGGAAGAATGACCGATGGCACAGTTGCAGTATCGCACAAAAGGTGACAGCTCCCCCCAGGGAAAGCCCCGGGTATATTTTGCATGTCACCCCCAGGATTTTCGTGTTTATTTTCAGGAAATATGTGACGAGGTATTAAAGAACAGCAACTGTGCTATTTATTATTATGACCCCGCTGCCGAGGTGGAGCAGGATGAAGATTATTTTCTGAGCCTGAATCAGATGCAGATGCTGGTGATGCCCATCACAGAGCGTTTGCTTACCGAGCCTTCCCGGGCACTGAATGTGGAATTTCGCTATGCAATGGAAAACCATATTCCCATACTGCCGCTGATGGAGGAAGAGGGTTTGGAAAAGCTGTTCAATGAAACCTGCGGTCAGCTGCAGTTTCTGGACAAGCATAATTTGGATGAGACCGCCATCAGCTACGAAGAAAAACTGAAAAAGTTTTTGGAATCGGTGTTGGTGGGTGATGAGTTGGCACAAAAGGTCCGTGAGGCCTTTGACGCCTATATTTTCCTGAGCTACCGAAAGAAAGACCGCAAGTATGCACAGGAACTGATGCGGCTGATCCACCGCAGCGATTTCTGCCGGGATATCGCCATTTGGTATGATGAATTTTTGACTCCCGGTGAGAACTTCAACGGTGCCATTCAGGCAGCACTGGAAAAAAGCAACCTGTTTGCCTTGGCGGTGACGCCCAATCTGGTGAACGAAACCAACTATGTCATGACCACCGAATACCCCATGGCTGTGGAGGCAGGCAAGCCTATCTTGGCAGCGGAACTGGTGGAAACCGATAAGACCGCATTACAACAGAATTATGAGAATATCCCTGGTTGCGTGGACCCCCGAAACCAGGAAAGATTGGACGCCGCCCTGTTGGAACGTCTGCAGCAGATCGCTGTGCGGGAAAACGACAATGACCGCCGGCACAATTTCTTCATCGGCCTTGCGTATTTGTCCGGCATCGATGTGGAAGTGGACCATGACCGGGCACTGAAACTGATCACCGGTGCGGCGGAAACAGGCTTGGATGAAGCGATCAAAAAGCTGGTATCCATGTACACCAACGGTGAAGGCGTCCGCAGGGACTATTTCGAGGCTGCCCGCTGGCAGGAAAAGCTGGTGCAGCAGGCAAAGCAGCGGTATGCCCAGTCCGGGAGCGAGGAGGATGGCTATGCTTATTTTTCCTCCATGAAAGATTTATTCCGTGCTTGGTACGATCTGCAGCGGCTGGATGCGGCACTGCCTGTATGCCGGGAGCAGCTCGCTCACGCCGAGGAAATGGCTGCACGGTTTCAAGGCCGGACTTCCCAGGTAAATTTGGCAAGAGCCTATGAACAGATGGGTAACATCCATTACCAGCAGAACCAGCCGTGGGAAGCACTGACCTGGTATGAAAAGGTCGTGGCCATCCGGGAGGAACTGGCCAGCCAGGAGCCGGATGAGGAGCTGGAAAATGAACTGGCGATCGCTTACAACGGCGTGGGCGATGTATGGGAAGATGAAGGCCACCTGGCGGAGGCGGGAAAATGGTTTTACAGAGCCCTTGTCATTCGTCAGAAGCTTGTGGAAAAAAACAGGAGCGAAAAGCATTTGGGAGGCCTGGCTGTCTGCTGTGCCCGGTATGGCAATGTGCGGCAAAGTGCAGGCGATCTGAAGGAAGCAAGACAATGGATGGTAAAGAGTCTTTCCATCCGGGAAGAACTGGCTCAGGAGGAAACATCAAGATCCCTGAACAGACTCTCTGTCGGTTACTCCTATATGGGAGATCTGTGCATGAGTGAAGACAATCCGTCGGAGGCAGGTGCATGGCATGAAAAAGCACTGCAGCTCCGGCTGCGGATGGCGGAAGAGACCGAAACCATCGGTGCCTGGCGAAATGTTGTTGCCAGCTACAACGAACTCGGTGATGTCAGATCCAAACAGAACAAGCTGGCCGAGGCGGAAGAACTGTTCTTGAAAGGACTGCAAATCCGTCAGTGGTACACAAAGGACAATATGACGGCTGCCAATATAAAAGACCTGTCATCCTCCTATTCAAGATTGGGCAGTATTTGCCGTTATCAGGAAAAGAATGACGAGGCGATGGAATGGTATCTCAAGGATTTGGCCCTTTGTGAGCGTCTTTTGCAGCACAGCGATACCGTAACCAGCAGACAATATCTGGCAGTTTGTTACAGCAAACTGGGAAATTTATGCCGGGGTGTCCAAAAATTCGCGGAAGCGAAAGAATGGTACCGGAAAGACCTGGAGATCACATTACAGCTTGCCGAGACTGTGGAAACGGTGCAGGCACAGCGAAATCTGATTATTTCATACAGGTCCATAGGCGGAGCTTGCTATGATGAGAATAATACGCAGGAAGCAAGGCACTGGTTTCAGAAAGCACTGGAAGCCGCACAAAAGCTGCTGCAGGTCACGGATTCCGTCAAAGAAATGGCGGACATAGCCGCCTGCCAAACATTCCTGGGAGATGTGTGCCGGCAGGATGAGGATCTGGTTTCGGCCGGGGAGTGGTATACGAAGGCACTGGAAATGGATCTGCAGATTCTGGAGCGGGACAGAAGTAACAGTAACTTGCGGAATTTGGCAGTTGACTATGCAAGACTCGGCAGACTCAGTTCAGCTAAGAAAGACTATGCTGCTGCAAAGCAGTGGTTTGTGAAAGCGGCAGAGCTGGAGCAGAGCCTGGTAGAAAACAATGAAGACCCCCAGTGCTGGAGAAATCTTTCCCTCAACTACTTCCGTTTGGCTGAGGTCGCTTCGCAGGAAGGAAACTGGACAGAGGCAATACAGTGGATGAAGAAGGATCAGGAAATTGCCCAGCGTTTGCTGGAGGCAAGTGAGACAAATCAGAATCTGCGGGATATGCGTGCAAGCTGTGATCGTCTGGGCAAGTTCTGCAAGCAGGCGGGCGATCTTGAGCAGGCCAAAAGCTGGTATGAAAAAACAGCAGCGGTAGAAGAACGCCTGGAGGAGATTCATGGTGACGGATCCTATTGGGACGATCTTCACTTCACCTACAGCAATATTTGGAGAATATGCCGGGAGTTGGAGAACACCCAGGAAACCAAACAGTGGCTTCTGAAGGATTACGCGGTTTCCAAAAAGCTGGCGGAAAAGACAGGGGAGGCGAACCATAAACGCCGCATCTCAATATGCTCTTATATGCTGGGAGACATTTTCCTTGCTGAGGGAGATCTGGAGGAAGCTAAGAAATGGAAGCTGGAGGATGTGGCCGTTTCCCAGCAACTGCGGCAAATGGAAGAGAATGAAGACTCTCTGAATGATCTGTATTTGAGCTACTATTCCGTTTCGGAGCTGTGTGACCAACAGAAGGATGCCACAGGCCAGATCGCCTATCTGGAAAAAGCACTGGAGGTACTGGAAAAGCTATTGTGCTTTGCGGACACGGAGCTGAACCGGGAACGGCAGGCGGTGGCTTGCTTCGAAGCGGGCAAACTCAAAAAAGATATCCAAATGGCAGAGCGTTCCAGAGATCTGCTTGCGGAGCTGGCGGAAAAATATCCCCAAAACGAACGCCATGCCAACAACAAAAAAATTGCGGAAAACCTGATAAAGCGGCTATCTGCAACGCAATGATGAAACCAAGCGGTTTTCCGCGGAAAGAGGAATGATTATGGCTAAGACATATTCTATCGCCATTGACGGCCCTGCCGGTGCGGGCAAAAGCACCATCGCCAAGACCTTGGCAAAGGAACTGGGCTACTACTATGTGGACACCGGTGCCATTTACAGAACGGTGGCGTATTTTATGGATCTTTTGGGGATCAGCCCCAAGGATGTGGACGGTGTGGAACGCTACATCGATGAGCTGACAGTGGAGATCGAGTACGACGAGGACGGTAAGCAGCACATGCTCATGAACGGCATGGATGTTACCGATGATATCCGAACCCAGGATATTTCTCAGAAAGCATCCCTGGTGTCTGCCCACGCTGTGGTGCGGGATGTGCTGCTGGACATGCAGCGGGATGTTGCAAAAAAGCACAATGTGATCATGGACGGTCGGGACATCGGCACCGTGGTACTGCCCAAGGCAGATGTAAAGATCTTCCTTACGGCATCGCCTGAGGTCCGTGCCAAACGCCGCTATGACGAGCTGATCGCCAAGGGTCAGAAGGCAGAGCTGCCTACCATTTTGAAGGAGATCCAGCAGCGGGACTATCAGGATACCCACCGTCCCATCGCCCCTTTGAAGATGGCAAAAGACTCTGTTAAGGTGGACACCTCCGACCTGGACATCCAGGGTGTCCTGGCTGCCATCAAAAAGATCGTAGGGGAGAAGATCCCGGTATGAGTGTTCAGGTAGCAAAGAGTGCCGGCTTTTGCTTCGGTGTGAACCGGGCGGTAGAGCTGGTGGAGCAGGCGGCCAAATCCGGTAAACGGGTCAGCACTTTGGGGCCCATTATCCACAACCGCCATGCGGTGGCCCATTTTCAGGAAATGGGCGTGGGCGTGATCCAAAGTCCCGATGAAGCCGGCCCCGGTGAGACTGTGATCATCCGTTCCCACGGTGTGACCAAAGCCGTATATAAGCAGCTGGAGCAACGGGGTGCGGAAATCATCGATGCCACCTGTCCCTTTGTCAAGCGGATCCACGGAATCGTGAGCCGGGCAGAGGAGGAAGGACGGCTGCCTGTCATCATCGGTACCCGCACACACCCTGAGGTGGAGGGTATTGCCGGCTGGTGCAGCGAGTGTAAGGTGTTCGAGACTCCTGAGGAGCTGGAAAATTGGTCGAAATCTCCCGAAATTCGGTCAGATTTGCCAATTTGCATGGTTTGCCAAACAACTTCCACAGAATCTTTGTGGAAATTGTGCGTAAAAATTGCAAAAAAACAGTTTACTAACTTGAAAATATTTGATACAATATGTAAAGCTACTGAATCCCGGCAAAGTGAAGCGGCAGACTTGAGTCGAATTTGCCAAGCTATGGTCGTTGTAGGTGACACCCACAGCTCCAACACAGGCCGCCTTGCTATGATTTGTCGAGAGCACTGCGACAGAGTCGCTTTGGTGGATAATGCCACCGAACTGGACCCTGACTTTTTCCGCGGTGTGGCTGATGTTGGAGTCACGGCCGGTGCGTCAACGCCGGCGTGGATTATAAAGGAGGTCAACAAGACTATGAGCGAAATTATTAACGTTGAGGCTGTACAGGAGGAGAACTTTGCCGAACTTCTCGAGCAGTCCATCAAAACTTTAAATACAGGAGATAAGGTCACCGGTATCGTCACCGGGATCGGCAGCACCGAAGTTCAGATCGACCTGGGCACCAAGCACGCCGGCTACATTCCTTATGACGAAGTCAGTGCCGATCCCACTGTAAAGCCTGAGGATATCCTCAAGGTTGGCGATGAGATCGAGGTTTTCGTTGTTCGTGTTAACGACCAGGAAGGCACCTGCCAGCTGTCCAAGAAGAAGCTGGACGGCATGAAGATCTGGGACGATATGGCTTCTTATGTTGAAGAGAAGACCACCATCGAAGGCGTCATTACCGAAGAGAACAAGGGCGGCCTGGTTGCTACTTATAAGGGCATCCGCATCTTTATTCCTGCTTCCCAGTCCGGCATCGCCAAGGGCGGCGACATGGCAGGCCAGGTAGGCAAGACTGTCCAGCTGAAGGTCACCGAAGTAAACCGTGCACGCCGTCGCGTTATCGGTTCTATCCGTGCTGTTTCCTCCGAGGCCCGCAAGGCTGCTCAGGAGAAGATCTGGAACGAGATCGAAGTTGGTGCAAAGTATCACGGCACTGTTAAGTCCCTGACTTCCTACGGTGCATTCGTAGACATCGGCGGCGTTGACGGCATGGTCCACGTTTCCGAGCTGAGCTGGAACCGCATCAAGAATCCCGCTGAGGTCGTCAGCGTTGGTGATGAGATCGATGTTTATGTCATCTCCTTCGACCCCGAGAAGCATAAGATCTCTCTGGGCTACAAGACCAGCGAAATGAACCCCTGGAACCAGTTTATGACCGGCTACAATGTTGGCGATGTTGTGAACGCCAAGGTTGTTAAGCTGATGACCTTCGGTGCATTCGCCGAGATCATCCCCGGTGTTGACGGTCTGATCCACATTTCCCAGATCGCTGACCGCCGCATCGGCAAGCCCGAAGATGTTCTGGCTGAGGGTCAGGAAGTCCAGGTCAAGATCACCGATGTTGACGCAGAGAATAAGCGTATCTCTCTGTCCATCCGTGCTCTGCTGGAGCAGGCTGCTGAAGAAGTCGCCGAAGAAGCTCCCGTAGAGGAAGTTGCAGAAGAGGCTTAATCCAAGCATTACATACCGGGGCCGGAAACGGCCTCGGTATTTGCACTTTTAAGGAGGTATGAACATGATCAAGCACATCGTTGTCTACACTTTGAAGGAGGGCGTCAATAAGCCCGAGGCAGTGGAAATCGTCCGTTCTCAGCTGGAACCGCTGGTGGGCGTGATCCCTGGCTTGACCCACATGGAGATCCGTGCCACTTACCAGGGCGGTATGGACTATGCTCTGTACTCCGAATTTGAAAGCAAGGAGGCTCTGGCCAATTACCGGGAGCATCCTGCCCATCTGGCAGCAAAGGAGCATTTTTGGCATTTCCTGGACACCCGCGTTGCCGCAGATTATGAGGTGTAAGCTATGAAAGCAGTCGTAACCGTTGTGGGAAAGGACCGTGTGGGTATTATTGCCACGGTCTGCACTCAGCTTGCTGCTTTTAACATCAATGTGCTGGACATCAGCCAGACGGTCATGCAGGGTTATTTTACCATGATGATGGTGGTGGATGTTTCCCAAAGCAGCCTTCCTGTGGCAGAGCTGGCTCGGAAGCTGGAGGAGAATGGAAAAGAGATCGGTCTGTCCATCAGACTCCAGCGTGAAGATATTTTCGATGCTATGCACCGGGTGTGAGGAACGATCATGCTGAATATTAAGGACATACTGTACACCCAGGATATGATCGATAAGCGACACCTGGACATCCGCACCATCACCATGGGTATTTCTCTTTTGGACTGTGCCGATACGGATGTGGATGCCTGTGCCCGTAAGATCTATGACAAGATCACCCGTAAGGCGGAGCATCTTGTGAAAGTGGGTCAGGATATTGAGTGGGAATTCGGCATTCCCATTGTCAATAAGCGGATCTCCGTCACCCCTGTTTCCATTGTGGGCAATGCCTGTAATACGGATTCCTATGTGCCTCTGGCCATCGCCATGGACAAGGCAGCAAAGGAATGCGGCGTCAACTTCATCGGCGGCTTTTCTGCACTGGTGCAGAAGGGCTGCACAAAGGGCGACTGGATTTTGATGGACTCCATTCCGGAGGCAATGGCTGCCACGGAGCGGGTCTGTGCCAGTGTCAATGTGGGCTCCACCAAAGCCGGTATCAATATGGATGCCGTAGCCAAAATGGGAAGAATCATTAAAAGGACCGCTGAGATTACAGCGGATAATGACGGTCTGGGCTGTGCAAAGCTGGTGGTATTTGCCAACGCGGTGGAGGACAATCCCTTTATGGCCGGTGCCTTCCACGGTGTGGGTGAGCCGGAATGTGTACTGAATGTGGGCGTCTCCGGACCCGGTGTGGTGTACCATGCTCTGCAGGGCGTGAAGGGTCAGCCTTTCGATGTGGTGGCAGAAACCATCAAAAAGACCGCCTTCCGCATTACCCGTATGGGTCAGATGGTGGGCGTGGAGGCCGGCAAACGGTTGGACGTGCCCTTTGGCATCGTGGATTTGAGTCTTGCGCCTACTCCCGCGGTGGGTGACTCCGTTGCCCGTATTTTAGAAGAAATGGGCTTGGAGGTCTGCGGTACCCATGGTACCACCGCGGCTTTAGCACTGCTCAATGACGCAGTGAAAAAGGGCGGCGTTATGGCATCTAACCATGTGGGCGGCCTCTCCGGTGCCTTCATCCCCGTGTCCGAGGACGAGGG
>JAZNZG010000286.1:0-2828 GCA_045594825.1 Faecousia sp.
ATATTTCCCAAAAGCTGGGCAGCACCGACATCGTGCTGATCGGCGATATCATCGAGCGGCAGTTCAAGCAGGGCGACAATCCTAACATGGGCGCGGCCCTGAGCCTGCTGCTGATGGTGCTGGTATTTGTGTGTACCGGTATCATCAACCGCTTTGGCGGCAGCGATGAGGAAGGGGCGGTGATCGTATGAAGAGAGTGAACCGGATCATCACCGTGCTGATCTTCATCTTCCTGTACGCTCCTATGGCGGTGTTGCTGGTGGGTTCTTTCAACACCGGCAAGGACCTGACCCAGTTTGAGGGCTTTACTCTGATGCAGTACGTGGAGGTGTTCCGTGACCGGAGCCTGCTGACTCTGCTGGGCAACTCTATTTTGATCTCTGTGCTGGCCAGCGGCATTGCCACGGCCTTTGGCACAGTGGCGGCGGTGGGCATCCATTCTCTGAAGCCCCGTCTGCGCAGAACGGTCATGAGCCTGACCAATATCCCCATGACCAACCCGGATATCGTCACCGGTGTGTCCCTTTCTCTGCTGTTCGTGTTCGTGGGCGGTAAGATGCTGGGACGGAAGGAAAGTCTGAATTTCTGGACCCTTCTCATTGCTCATGTGACCTTCAATCTGCCCTATGTCATTTTGAATGTGATGCCCAAGCTCCAGCAGATGAATCCTGCCCTGCAGGATGCGGCAATGGATCTGGGCTGTACCCCCATGGAGGCCTTTTTCAAGGTGACGCTCCATGAGATCATGCCCGGTGTGGTAGCCGGTGCCATCATGGCCTTCACCATGAGCCTGGACGACTTCGTGATCTCCTATTTCGTTTCCGGCATGGACTTCGTGACACTGCCGGTGGAGATCTACTCCTACACCAAAAAGCCTATCCAGCCCAAGGTCTACGCCCTGTTCACCATTTTGTTCCTGCTGATCTTTGTGCTGATGGTGACCATGAATCTGATCCAGGTCAAGGGCGACAAGAAGACCCGCAAGGCTGTCAAGCTGGGCAAGGGCGGCAAGCTCGCTCTGAGTGCCGTGAGTATCGTGCTGGTGGTGGCCATCGTCTGCGGCATCGCCTTTGGCGGCACCGGCACGGCAAGCCAGGATCCGGTGGCAAATGCCTCTGAGCAGGTGACCATCAATGTGTATAACTGGGGTCAGTATATAGCCGACGGCAGCGACGATTCTTTGGACATCATCGCAGCCTTTGAGGAAAAGTATCCCAATATCAAGGTCAACTACTCCACCTATGATTCCAATGAGATCATGTACTCTAAGCTTGCCAACGGCGGCATTACCGTGGATGTGATCTTCCCCTCGGACTACATGGCTGCCCGGCTGCGGGAAGAGGGTATGCTCATGGAGCTGGATTACAGCAATATCCCCAACTACCGGTATGTGGATGCGGGCCTGAAAAACGCGGATTACGACCCGGATGACCTGTACACCGTGCCGTATACCGTGGGCACCGTGGGCATCCTGTACAACACAAAGTTTGTGGATGCAGCGGATGTCACCGGCTGGGAAGTGCTGTGGAACGAAAAGTATAAGGGCAAGATCCTTATGTTCGATAACTCCCGGGACGCCTTCGGCATCGCCCAGCTGAAGCTGGGTTACAGCCTGAACACCACCGATCCCGACGAACTGCAGAAGTGTGCCGATGCCCTGGCAGAGCAGAAGCCGCTTTTACAGCAGTATGTTATGGACCAGATCTTCTCCACCATGGAAAATGAGGAGGCATGGATCGCCCCCTACTACGCAGGCGACTGCCTGACCATGATGGACAACAATGAAAACCTGGACTTCTACCTGCCGGTGGACCAGGGCTTCAACCGGTTTGTGGATGTGATGTGCATTCCCACTTGCTGCGAAAACAAGGCAGCAGCGGAGACCTTCATCAACTTCCTGTGCGAGCCGGAGATATCCGCGGCCAATATGGATTGGGTGGGCTACTCCACACCCATCTCGGAGGCCAAAAACTTCATGGACGAGGAGACCGCGGGTGATCCCGTGGCATATCCCGACGAGGAGACCCTGGCAAACGGACAGAGCTTCCTGTTCCTGCCTCCGGAGGTTTCCCGGTATGTGGAGAGCCTGTTTATGAAGGTCAGAAACGGTTAAACAAAAAGCCGCCCCCCTTTAGGCAAGGGGGGCGTTGGCTTGTGCTTTATTTCAAATGTTCTTCGTTGATGAGGATATGCACATCGTCCAGCTGTTTCTGGGAAACGGTGGTAGGTGCGTCCATCATCAGGTCCTGGGCGTTCTTATTCATGGGGAAGGTGATGACCTCACGGATAGACTCCTCGCCGCACAGCAGCATGACGATGCGGTCGATGCCGGGAGCTGCACCGGCGTGGGGAGGTGCACCGTAGGTGAAGGCGTTGTACATGGCGGGGAACTTGGCCTTTACATCCTCCTCGCCCAGACCCACCATCTGGAAGGCCTTGACCATGATCTCGGGATCGTGGTTACGGACCGCACCGGGGGCGGATTCGTAGCCGTTGACCACCAGGTCATACTGGTTGGCATTGATGGCCAGCAGCTTTTCGTTGTCACCCTCGGCGGCCAGCAGGGTTTCCATACCGCCCTGGGGCATGGAGAAGGGATTGTGGCAGAATTCCAGCTCGCCGGACTCCTCGCCCATCTCGTACATGGGGAAGTCAACGATCCAGCACATGGCATACTGCTCTTCGTCGAAGTGACCGGGAACACGCTTGCCCAGCATGGTGCGGATCACACCTGCCGTCTTCTGCGCTGCGGCCTTCTTGCCGGCTGCCATACATACAAAGCTGCCGGGTTTCAGATCCAGCTTTGCCACCAGAGCATCTTTGCAACC
>JAZNZG010000287.1:0-5568 GCA_045594825.1 Faecousia sp.
CGACTTGCCGGACACAGATCGGCATTGTGGGCTGCACCGCAGTGGACGACTACCGCAACAACATTATCAAGAAGCACGAGCTGACCCGGGCCGATAAGGAGCAGGACCGCATTAACCATGTGGACTACTGCGATGCCAACACCGGCCCCATCTTCCTGACCTACCGGGCCCAGAGCCGCATTGACCAACTGGTAAAGGGCGTCATGGACAGCAAGGCGCCCGTGTACGATTTCGTCAGCGAGGACGGCATTTCCCACATCGTGTGGGTCGTGGATGAGGATGCAGTGATTGGCGAAATTTGCGAGATTTTCGCAGGTGTGGAGAACCTCTACATCGCCGACGGTCACCACCGCTCCGCTTCCGCTGTGCGGGTGGGCATGAAGCGTAGAGAGGAAAATCCCGGCTGGGACGGCAATGAGGAATTTAACTACTTCCTGTCTGTTATTTTCCCCGACGACCAGCTCTACATCATGGACTACAACCGCATCGTCAAGGACCTGAACGGCAACACCCAGGCCCGTTTCCTGGCTAAGGTGGGTGAGAAGTTCGACATAGAAGAATATGCCGGTCAGGGCGTGCTGAAGCCCACCGAAAAGCATACCTACGGTATGTACTTAGATGGCAAGTGGTATCTTCTGACTGCACGGGAAGGCAGCTTCGACGCGGCTGACCCCGTGGCACGGCTGGATGTTTCCATCCTCCAGAGCAATCTGCTTTCGCCCATTTTGGGTATCGGTGATCCCAGAACCGACAAGCGGATCGATTTCGTGGGCGGTATCCGGGGCCTGGAATGCCTGGCACAGCGGGTGGACAGCGGTGAGATGGCTGTTGCCTTCTCCATGTACCCCACCACCATGGACGATCTCATGGACATCGCCGATGCCGGTGCCATCATGCCCCCCAAATCCACCTGGTTTGAGCCTAAGCTCAGAAGCGGCGTGTTTATCCACAAGTTAAAGTAAAAACGAAAAGCTGGCCTGCAAAACTGCAGGCCAGCTGTTTTTTTGGATGCCGCGGTCGCGGTGCTCCTTCCCAATGACGGGGGAAGATGCCGGTTAGTCTGCGAAGGTAAGGATATCCTTGTAGCGTTCCTTGAAAATGCCGTAGACGGCGTCCAGGAGCTTTTCATCCTTCACGGGGATATAGTTCTCGTTTTCCTCGTCGATGGGCTCTACCGCCAGGATCACCAGACGGTTTTCGTCGTCGCCCATGGGGATCAGCACCAGATATTCGGTGCCTTCGTATTCAATGCAGTCCAGGTACTCAAATTGCTCCGGCTCGCCGTTGGTATCGACGAGGGTGATGACGGAAAATTCTTCCTCTTCCTGCAGCAGTTCTTCGTTTTCCATAATAGTCTCCTTTGCTTGGATGTGATGCCCGGTATCGGTACTTATTCAGAAGTCACGGACACGGTAGTGGATTTTGCGGAGTTGGCGGAGGTGACAGAGTGGACGGCCACCACACGGTACTTGTAGGTAGTGCCTGCCACAGCGGAGGTGTGGGTCAGCTTGCTGCCGCTGGCACTGACGGTCTTCAGCAGGCTGCCGTCGGCGTTATAAATATAGATGGTGTACTTGGCGGCACCGTCAATATCTGCCCAGTCTACCACGGGCTTGCCCTTGCTATTCAGGCTCACCGTCACAACGGGGCGGGGCAGGTCGCAGGTGCGGTCCTTTGTTGCAGAGTAGGCCGAGGCTGCATTTGCGACGCTGCACAGAGCCCGCACCTTGTAGGTGTAGGTTTCACCCGTCACGGCGGAGTTGTGATTGACCACGGTGCCGGAGGTGGAGGTGGTCTTCAGCAGTGTGCCGTCGCTGTTATAAATGTACAGGGTGTACTTGGTGGCTCCATCCACGGCCTTCCAGCTTACCTTTACTTTGCCGGTGGAGGCGTTGTTGGACACCGTCAGGACAGGCTGTGCCAGGTCGCAGGTGCGGTCCACGGGCTTGGAATATGCGGAGGTGGCGTCGGATACGCCGTCCATGTAGGCCCGCACCTTGTAGGTGTAGGTCTCACCCGTCACGGCGGAGTTGTGATTGACCACGGTGCCGGTAGTGCTGACGGATTTGAGGAGACTGCCTGCTTCGTCATAAATGTACAGCTTATACCGGTCTGCACCCTCTATGGCATCCCAGGTGATCCTTACCTTGCCGGTGGAGGCGATGTTGTCCGCCTTTACCACAGGCCGGGGCAGGTCGCAGGTGCGGCCGACAGGATAGCTGGAGGCAAAGTACAGACCATCATAAACCGCGATGACGCAGTAGTAATACTTGGTGCCTGCGGTGCCGCTGCTGTGGGTCAGGGAAGTACCGGTCATGTCCTTCAGCAGTGCATAGGGGCCTTCCTGGGCGGTGGCGTAGTAAACATAGTAACGGTCGGCTCCCTCCAGGGCGTTCCAGGTCAATTTGTTCTTGCCTGTGGCGGTCAGACCCTTCAGGGTCACGGTGGGAGCGGCTTTGGAGAAGCTCTCCTCCTTGGTGCTGCCGCAGGTGCGGCAGGTGTAGGTCACGATGCCCTCGCTGTCAGCGGTGGCGGGCAGGGTGCAGACACCGCTGTCGTAGTTGTGGTCCATGGGAATGGAAACAAATTTCCGGTAACCACAGTCGCTGCAGACATAATCCGCCAGACCGGCAGTTTTACAGGTGGTTTCACGGTAGATGCCGTCGTAAATGAAGGTGTGCTCATCGTCGCAGGTATCTGCGACCACCTGCAGGGAATAGCTATGGGTCTCAGAGGCCCTTTGATACTCGCCCTGAGCATAGTATTCCAAATAGCATTTTACCGTATAAGTACCTACGCCCATACCCAGATTCTGGGTGTTGATATTCACGGATCGATAGATATTGCCGCTGCTAAGGTTTTGGTATTCACTGCTGACCTTGGCTACTTCCTTGCCGCCGGCATTGTAGATGATCACATTATACCGCTCGTTGGTGTACAGGGTCTGAATGGTAAATACCACCTTGCCGGTTTGGCCCGCAACGATGGTGCGGCTGGTTTCCGGGGACAGGGTGAGGGTGGGCTCTGCCGCCGCGGATACGGCCACCGGAACACAGGTCATAAACAGGGCAATGACCAGAATCAGTACCAAAATGCGTTTTTTCATAGCGTCCTCCTGTTACATGGGTTTCATACTGCAATCATAACCGAAATTACGCCGCATAGCAAGGAGAAAATGAAATTTCCAATAAAAACCGGCATAATACCACCTTGAGAAAAGGCATTGACCGGGCAAAAATAATCGGGTAATGAATACAGGGGCGGCCAATGGCCGCCCCTGCAAGATAAATTAAAAGTTTGCAACCTGAGAGGACTTTAATTGCAGCTGCAGCTTGTCCGCGATCAGGGCGATGAACTCGGAATTCGTGGGCTTGCCCTTGGTGTTGCTGACGGTATAGCCGAAGAAACGCTGGAGGGTGTCCAGATCCCCTCTGTCCCATGCTACCTCAATGGCATGGCGGATGGCCCGCTCCACACGGCTGGGGGTAGTTTGGAAGGTCTTGGCTACCTGAGGATACAATACCTTGGTGATGGCGTTGATCACATCCATATCGTTTACCGCGATGATGATGGCCTCCCGCAGATACTGGTAGCCCTTGATATGGGCAGGTACGCCGATCTCATGAATAATGGAGGTCACCATCGACTCGATGCTGGGCTGTCCCGTGGCACGGGCAGGGGAGGGCCGCTGTGCCTCGCCCCCACGCAGCTCCTCCAGCCGCTCCGCCACCGCGGTCATATCACAGGGCTTCAGCATCAGGTATTGTACACCTAAATTGGATGCGGCTGCCGCCACATACTCGGTGATAAAGCCGGAAGTTGCCAGCACTGCCGGCCGGTTGGGCAGGGTGCTGATGGCCTTCAGCACCGCCAGGCCGTCCTTCTTGGGCAGCATCAGGTCCAGTACCAAAATGTTGGGCTTCCGCTCTGTGACCATCCGCAATGCCTGCTCCCCATCGGCCGCTGTACCGATCACATGAAAACCCTCCGCACGCTGCAACGCAGCGGTCAGTCCTGTGCAAAATTCCTCCTGGTTGTCTGCAATAATTACAGTTGTATGCTTTTCCATAGATTCCTCTCCTTGGCACGAAATTGCTTCTCCCCTATGGGCAGCCGGTTTGTTCGTCGGTTGCCGGTACCTTGTATAATACCGCCCCAGCTCCGCCACCGGCGTTTGCGACATCTATAATTTAGCATAATGTAAGCCTTTTTGCAAGGAAAAACGAGAACAATCGCTCGACAAAAACCGACCTAAAAACATTAAAAACGGCAAATTCCTAACTTTTCGACCGCTTTCGACTTGTGGAAAGAATGAGATGAAAGGTTGACGGCAGAAGGGAAATGATGTAATATTACTGTTAAGCTACCTGCCAAAAGGAGAGAGATTATGACAAATACGATCCGCGACCTGATGGATTTTCTCAATAAGGCCCATTCCCCCTACCATGTGACAGACCTGCTGTCTGTGATGCTGGAAAAGGAGGGCTACCGCAGACTCCATGAAAAAGATGCCTGGGGCTTGCTCCCCGGTGGAAAATATTACCTCATCCGGGGCGGAAGCAGCCTGGTGGCCTTCCGCATCCCCACCGTCGCTCCCACCGGCTTTATGCTCGCTGCCAGCCACGACGATTATCCCGGCTTCGTCCTCAAGGGTAATCTGGAACGCACCGGCCGCTACACCCGTATGGATACCGAACGCTACGGCGGCAGCCTGATGTTTACATGGCTGGATCGCCCACTCTCCCTGGCGGGCCGGGTGATGATCCAGGCCCAGGACGGCGTGGAGTCCCGGCTGGTGGACATCGACCGGGATCTGACCCTCATCCCCAATGTGGCCATCCACATGAACCGTGGTGTAAACGAGGGCTATAAATGGAATCCTGCCGTGGATATGTTCCCCCTGATTGGCGGTGCCGATGCCGCGGGCAAGCTGGAAAAGCTGATCGAAAAAGAGGCCGGCGGCCCCATCATGGGCCTGGATATGCGGCTGTATGTCCGGCAGCAGGCCTCCCTTTGGGGCCTGGAGGAGGAGTTCCTCTCCGGTGCCGGCCTGGATGACCTGCTGTGCGTTTGGACCAGTACCCGGGGCTTCCTGGATGCCGAGGCAGGCCAGGCTATCCCGGTGCTGTGCGTGTTCGACAATGAGGAGGTGGGCTCTACCACCTATCAGGGTGCCGACTCCTCTTTCCTGGAGTCCATCCTGGAACGGATCTGCAAGGTCAGAGGCTTGAATATGCCCCAGATGCTCAGCCAGTCCTTCGTCATTTCTGCCGATAACGCCCATGCCGTCCATCCCAACCACCCAGAATTCTCTGACCCGGAAAATGCCCCTGTGGTGAACAAGGGCGTGGTGCTGAAATTCAACGCCAACCGGAAGTATACCACCGACGGCTTCTCCGCCGCCATCTTCCGGTCCGTATGCAAGCTGGCAGGAATATCTTCCCAGGATTACTGCAACCGTGGCGACCTCCCCGGCGGATCTACCCTGGGCAATGTGAGCATCAGCCATGTGTCCGTGCCCTCTGTGGATATCGGCCTGCCCCAGCTGGCCATGCACTCCTGCTATGA
>JAZNZG010000288.1:0-2710 GCA_045594825.1 Faecousia sp.
TGCCGACGCGGTGGCGGCGTCTTGTGATGATCTGGGGATCCCGGGGCAGAAACTGCTGTTTTTGAAAAACAACCATGTCCTCACCGACCGCAACGATGCCTGTGTGGCGGCCAAAGCCCTGTTGGGCAGTCCGCTTTTGGAAAAGCTGCTGCCGAAAAAGCATGTTATTCCCACACCGGCGTCTTTGGCAGATTCCTCCCTGCCTGCTGTGGATCAGACCAACGACTATGTGCGGCTGGCCACTTTGGAGCTGCTGTGCCGCCGTTTGGAGCATGTGCCCGGAGCCGCTGCGGAGCTGGGTGTGTATAAGGGCTTTTTTGCCCGGTGTATCAATCTGCTGCTGGACAGAAGGCTGTATTTGTTTGACAGCTTTGCAGGCTTCGGGGAGGAGGACCATGCCCCTGCGGCATTTCAGGCTGCCCACCGGAATACGGCGGTACAGCAGGTGCTGTCCATCATGCCCCACCCGGAAAAAGTCACGGTGAAGCCCGGCTTTTTCCCGGGATCCCTGGAGGGTCTGGAGGAACGGTTCTGCCTGGTGAGCCTGGATGTGGATTTTGAAAAGACCACCCTGGAGGGCCTGCGGTACTTCTGGCCCCGGCTGGAGCGGGGTGGGTATCTGCTGCTCCACGATTGGGGCAGCCCGGCACTTCCCGGTGTTGCCCGGGCACTGGAGGCTTATGAGGCTGAGCTTGGAGCAAAAATTCCGGCTGTTCCCCTTTGCGATATCGGCATGACGCTGGTACTGTGCAAATAAAACACACAAAGCAGCATATTATAACAAATCACTTTGCGGGGGTTGTACAATGTATACAATCCCCGCTTTTGTATTTCAGCAACTTGTAATTGCTTACAACTTGCGGTCGATGCGTATGTCACGATATAATGTATTTGTGGCATAGCATGCCGCAAATACATGGACAGAAGGTAACAGCATGGAAGATAAGATTTTTCAGATATCTGCCAAGGAAGTGACCGTGGAAGTGGTGGATGAGAATACCGGCAAGACCTATCGCCGCACCCTTCCCATCGACTACTTTGAAAATGCCAATGGCCTGGTCCTCCGGGGCGAAAATCTGGACGGCAGTATCTCCCAGCTGATTTTTTATTCTGCCCGGGGCATGCAGCGTATGCAGGATCTCACCGGGGGCGGCCCCGACGAAGACCCCTGCGGCACCCATAAGTAATTCCCAAACTGCTTATAAATTTAGGGAGGAATACGTATGATCAGAAAAACATTTGTTATCAATGGCGTTTCCCGCACCATGATGGTCAACGAGAACGAAACTCTGGCCACCTTCCTGCGTGAACGCCTGCTGCTGACCGGTTGTAAGATCGGCTGTGGCGAAGGCCATTGCGGTGCCTGCAACGTCATTGTTGACGGAAAGGTCGCCCGCTCCTGCCTGATGAAGCTGAGCAAGATCAAGGACGGTGCTGAGATCACCACCATCGAAGGCATCGGCACCATCGCTGACATGCACCCCCTGCAGGTTGCATGGATGGCCCATGGCTGTGCACAGTGTGGCTTCTGCTCCCCCGGCTTCATTATGACCGCAAAGGTGTTGCTGGACAATAACAACGCTCCTACCCGTGAAGAAGTCCGTGACTGGTTCCAGAAGAACCGCAACCTGTGCCGCTGCACCGGTTACAAGCCTCTGGTGGACGCTGTTATGGACGCGGCCCGCGTTTACCGTGGAGAGATCACCAAGGAAGACCTGGTATTCAAGCCCACCGGCGACTCCATCATCGGCACCAAGTATGTCCGTCCCTCTGCTGCACAGAAGGTCACCGGTACCTGGGACTTCGGTGCTGACGACGCACTGAAGATGCCCGAAGGCACGCTGCGTCTGGCTCTGGTCCAGGCTAAGGTCTCCCATGCTCTGCTGAAGGGTGTTGACACCGCTGAAGCTGAGAAGATGCCCGGCGTTTACAAGATCATCCGCCCCCAGGACATCATCGCTGCCGGCGGCAAGAACCGTATCAACGGTCTGGTGATGCTGCCCCTGAACAATAAGTGTGACGGCTGGGATCGTCCCGTCCTGTGTGACGAAAAGATCTTCCAGTTCGGCGATGCCATTGCCATCGTTGCTGCTGACACCGAGGCTCATGCCCGTGCCGCCGCTGATGCTGTCAAGGTGGACATCGAACTGCTGCCCGCTTACATGAACGCCATGGACGCCATTGCAGAAGACGCCATCGAGATCCATCCCGGCGTACCCAATGCTTACTACGAGACCAACTGTATCAAGGGACCCGACATGGATTTCGACGCAGCTCCCAATGTGGTTGAGATCGAGTCCTACTGCTCCCGTCAGCCCCACCTGCATCTGGAGCCTGACTGCGGCTATGCTTACATCGACGAGGACGGCATGGTCACCGTCCACTCCAAGTCCATCGGTATCCACCTGCATATGCCCATGATCGCTGACGGTATCGGCGTTCCCATGGACAAGCTGAGAATCGTTCAGAACCATGCCGGTGGTACCTTCGGCTACAAGTTCTCTCCCACCAACGAGGCTATCCTGGGTGCAGCCGCAAAGATTCTGCAGAAGCCCGTATCCCTGGTATTCAACCAGTTCCAGAACATCACCTACACCGGCAAGCGTTCCCCCGGCTTCATGAACATCAAGCTGGCTGCTGACGAGAACGGTAAGCTGCTGGGTCTGTGGGGCAACAACTACATCGACCACGGTCCTTACTCCGAGTTCGG